>URYE01000084.1 GCA_900551945.1 uncultured Eubacterium sp.
ATAATTATCATCAACAAAATGAACGCCATACTCTTGATCGCCAACTTCGTAAAAATCAAACAAATCTTTAGCGCCTTCTTTTTCTAAAATATCTCTTTTAGAGATATACTTAGAAGAAATTTCTGCATTTAAATTTATTACTTCAATAAATGTTGATGGAAAATGATGATAAAGTCCAGCTTTAACAAACTTGATAAAACGACCTTTTTTAAACAATAAACCAACTTGATTTTGCTTAACTAATGTTTTCATATATTTCTAAATCCTCCTTTGTAAATTACAGAAATCATCCAATTTCTAAAGCGGTCTAATAATTAAGTAGATTCGATTTTATAACGGGAGCTAAGCTATGGCTATAATTTCAAAAAAACGATATCCTCAAAAGAACAAGGCTTTTCGAAATTTGTCTTATCCGAAGATAAAACGGGATGATTGTAGTCAGTCTGTATCTCTATAGATCAAATAGTTCTTGATTTTTTACTAATGAAAAAACCGAGGTCAAAAAAGAACGCGGAGAGTCGAACTCCAAAAATCAATTTCGATTACAACGACCATGCTAGTTATCGGGATTAAAATTAAAGGAATACACGAATGTGCACCGCAATATCTTTTAGAAATATCCGCACTAATTTTTTCCCAAAACCATTATACCACATAGCAAAAAAGAAATTATATATTCTTAGAATATAAAAACTTCGCCTGAATTTTTAATAATTCTCTTTTCCTTACGTTTAAAACAAGACTAAAATATGCTAAAATAAAATAAGAAAGGCAAATAATGAATAACAAATTTCTTCAACTAAAAGCATTGAAACAAATCATCGATGAAAAGAAATCATTTCAATCAGTTTTGGAAAATATTGTAAGACAAAACAACTTGTCAGAAAATGATAAGGTTGTTTTTAAGCTTGATGTCCTAGGCAGTCTGCGTCATTTCTATCAACTTCAATATGAAGCTACCAAAGAATTTCCAGAGTTTATGCCCGACGATGATGAAATTTACTTAATAATTATTGCCTTATATGAGCTTCGCTATCATAGCAAAGATTTAGCTGGTTATGAAGTAATAAATCAAACAACAGCAACTATAAAATTTATGAGTCTCAGGTTAGATTCTGAACAAGTAAAAAATAAATTAGAAGAAATAAAAAATTCAAATAAAAGCCAAAAAGTTTAAGGCAAAATTCAAATTAAAATTCAAATAGAAAAAATAACCTATATTATTATTCTGTTATATGCAGATACTATTCATAAAACACAGGCTTATGTTAAAAATAAACAATGTAGATATGATATTTGTTCTTGAGCGAAAACAAATATAAATGATATTTAGACCTGTTTATTATAAGTTTGTAAAGACGCTCAGAAATGGAGATGATTATGAAAGTATACCGCAAGTATAAGAATTTATATGGGTTATTTTTTTTAACAATATTTAGTGTTTTTATTGCTGTATGTTTTGGAATATACACAGGTAATCTAATGAAAAAAATTCCAAAAGATATTTATGTTGAAAGTAATAAAACCACGACAATTGAGTTAAATCTTCCAGTAACAGCAGATAATGTTGTTCAAACCGTTGACTTTAAAAAGCCAGTTACATTTATTGCAAATAATACTGGAATATATAAAATGGACTTAAAACTTTTCGGACTTTTTGATGTCAGTCCAGTAAATGTCAATGTCGTAGAACAAAAAAATGTATATCCTTGTGGTTTTCAAGCTGGCCTTTATATGAAAACAGATGGGGTGCTAGTTGTAAAGACGGAAAATATTAAAGATGAATATGGCAATTTTATAAGTCCTTGTGAAAATATTATAAGAGCAGGTGATTATATAGTTGCGGTAAATGGTAAAGTTGTTAGTAAAAAAGAAGAACTTATGGATATGGTAAGCGAGTTTTCATCAGACGAGATGGTATTTACTGTAAGAAGAAATAATTCAAACATAGATGTAAGTATTCGCCCTGTTAAAAATGAAAATGGAGAGTATAAAGCAGGACTTTGGGTTAAAGATGATGCACAAGGTATAGGTACAGTTACATTTATTGATGAAAATGGAAATTTTGGGGCATTGGGGCATGGTATAAGTGATACAGACACAGAAAATATGCTTCAAATAAGCGAAGGAGCATTGTATAGAACAAATATAATATCAATAGTAAAGGGGGCAGATGGAACACCTGGGGAATTTATAGGAACTATAGATTATAGAAAGTCAAATATATTAGGACAAATTAATGTTAATTGTTCAAATGGTGTGTATGGAACGATTAATAAGGAATTAATAGACGAATACAATTTGACTCTACTTCCCGTAGGTTATAGTTATGAAGCACATAAAGGTGAAGCATTGATTAGAATGTATGTAAAAGGAGAGTTAAAGGAATATCCAATTGTAATAGAAGATTTGTCGAATAGTGAAAGTAAAAATATTACATTTAGGGTAACTTCTCAAGAACTGTTAGATATGACTAACGGTATTGTTCAAGGAATGAGTGGCTGTCCTATTATTCAAGATGGGAAAATAATAGGAGCAGTTACTCATGTGTTCATAGATAATTCAAAATGTGGTTATGGTATATATTTGGAGAAAATGTTAGGAAATTAAATATGTATTATTCTTCCATTATCATGTGTATAAATTCTGTGAGATATTGAAAGAGTAGTTCTTCCTTTAGAAGCCTTGTTAAGTGCTTCAAGTACATTTTGCTCTGTCTGTGCGTCAAGGTTAGCTGTTATTTCATCGAGAAGAAGAATTTGTGGATTAGCTAAAAAAGCTCTTGCAATTGAAAGAAGTTGCTGTTGACCTTGTGAAAATAATGATGCTTTGTAAGGTGTATCATATCCATTAGGAAAAAGCATAATGGTTTCGTGAAGTCCTACAAGCCTTGACGCATTTTCTATCTGTTCATCAGAAAAAGAGTCATCAAATAAAGTGATTTGGTCTTTTACACTTCCACATACAGGTTTAAAGGACTGTTCAACATATCCAAATATACTACGTTTAAGCTTATCTGAAATGTCTTGTGGGTGTATACCATTTATAAGTATATTACCTGAAGTGGCAGGATATAATCCTAACAGTAATTTAAAAATAGTACTTTTTCCAGCACCCGTTCTTCCAGATAAAGTAATTTTTTCACCCTTATTAACTGTAAAGTTCATATCTTTAAGAATAACTTTATTATCGTCATAACTAAATGTTATATCTTTAAATTCAATTACGGGGTCAGTTGTATTGCAAGTTAAATCAGTATTCTTAGCTTCACATACAGGTTTTTCCATAGATGGCTGGTCAAGAAATTCATTAATTCTTTTTACACCAGCAACGGCAGACTGAATAGTTTGAATTTCCATACCAAGACTTTCAATAGGTAAAAATATTTGTGAAATATAATTAATAATACTTACAGATGTACCAACTGACATACCAAAAAATGTAAGTATGTGACTGTTGTTAGAAGCAGATAAAAGCATAACAATCGCAACAATAACAGCATTAAATATAAGAATAACAGGAGAATATATAGCATCATAAAAGTTAGTTTTTTCAATTGAGCGATAACTTTCGTCTATGAAGTTTTTATATTTTTCCTTCATGTAATCTTCTTTTGAAAGATTGTGAATTGTTCTTATACATTTAATTGTTTCTGGAACGTGATTAGTAACACGACTTATTGCTATACGGTTAGCAAGCTGTGCTGTAAGCATACGAGTTTGCACAAATCTAGTAAATACAAAGATTACGGGAATTATAATAAGTAATAAAAGTGAAAGTCCTTTGTTTTTAAAAAAGATTATAAATAATATGCTTATTATTTTACAAGTATCAGCAACCATGCTGATAATTCCAGATGTAAAAAGTGTTTCAACAGTATCAATATCACCGACAAATCTTGAAACTATACTTCCCGGCTCTTGACGGCTTAGAGTGTTAGCATTTAATGTTGTCATTTTAAGCATAAGAGTGCTTCGTATAGCATGAGTAATCTTTTGACCAAAGATTGTCAAAAAAATATCTCGACTTCCTTCAAAAAGACCACAAGCTATAATAAGTGCAAAATATCCTATTGCAAGGTATAAAGAAATATTTTGTGAAAGTACGAGTTTATCAACTATAACACCTAATACAAGAGGTGGAAGTAAAGAAATAACTACTTCACCAATAACTGTAAATAATATAAAAAATGATAAAAGTAAATTCTTTTTTATAGTTGAAGTTATTATTTTTACTATATGACCAGAATTAGAAATTATATTTTTTGAATGTTTGTTAATCATAGTAATTCTCCATTTTTTAACAATATTAAGTAAGCACTTAACTTCTATTAGAAGAAGTAGGACTTGCTTGTGCATTATATAATTTATTGTATTCAGCATTTTCTTTCATAAGTTGTTCATGCGTTGAAGCTGTTTTAACACCATTTTCTATCCAAATAACTTTATTCATTTCAGGAAATAGATAAAGTCTGTGTGATATAATAAATATTATACAGTCACTATACTTTTCTTTGATGTTGTGGAAAACAGTTTCTTCGGTTGGTCTATCAAGAGCAGAAAATGGGTCATCAAGAATAACAATAGGGTGCTTGTGATATAGAGTCCTTGCAAGAGCCACACGTTGCGCTTGACCACCAGATAGGCGCACACCACCATTTCCAATAACGGTATAAGCACCATTTTCCATTGAAGCTACTTCTTTATCAAAACATACAAGCTTTAATATATCATTTATATCTTTTGTATCACCGAGAGCAATATTATTTAATATAGTGTCATTTAAAAGCTCTGGGTCATGTCCCATATATCCTGTAAGTTGATTTCTTACTTTATCAGGAATATCACAAAGTTCATAAGAATTATATTTAATAGAGCCGTTGTAATGTTTGTCTTTTTCTTCACATAAAAATTGTCTGCCAAATGTAGATTTACCACTAGCAACAGGACCAGTTATACCAATAATTTCACCTTTCATCGCTGAAAATGAAAATGTATTGTCTTTTATGGAAATATTATTTATGCTACTTAATCTATTTTCATAAATAGAAATGTTTTTATCAACCTTATCTGATGAAGTATCTTTTAAAAGTGGCTTAATTCGCTTCCATGAAACTTGGGCTTTTTGTACAGAGTTAAATAACTTTGCAGCTTTTGAAGATTTAGTAGAAAGTTTTGTGTAACAAGCAATAAATGTAGTAAAAGTAGCAATGTCCCAAACACGCCAACCATTTCCTAATATATTTTTACTACCAAAATATATGATAAATAACACACTAATCATAGAAATAATATTGTATAAATGTGGCATTGCACTAAGCCATATATTTGCTTTTACGGCAGAAGTTTCGTAGTCTGTTAAGACCTTTTCATAATCATTATTTCGATTGCTTTCACAACCGTATATTCTATATGTAACAGCATTTGAAATTCTATCCATTGTAACAGTATTTAATATAGAGTTTTGCAACTTGAACTTTGCACCCGTTTTTTGTACAACCTTTTTCATTCGTTCTGCAATAAAATAAGATATAGGTGGGAAAATAAGACATATTAAAGTAAGTCGCCAATCATAATACATAAGCATAAAAACATATCCAATAAGTACAATTCCCGTATCAAAAATTTCAGTTGTAAACTTTCTCATACCTTCTGCACAATCGTCAACATCAAGTACAGCCTTTG
The DNA here is from genome assembly GCA_900551945.1 of uncultured Eubacterium sp. GTDB lineage: Bacteria > Bacillota > Clostridia > Lachnospirales > Lachnospiraceae > Lachnospira. Next base: position 5,685 of record URYE01000084.1, read on the forward strand.
TAATAATATCACCAACACCATCGCCATCAAGTTCGGGCTTACTCTTAGATATTAAGTTGCTGTAAAGAGTAGTTTTCATTGTACGGTTAATATTGTTAGCAAAACGACGTACATAAAAACGTTTAATATATCGTGTAGATTGAACAATGATAATTACTAATATGTAAATAGCTGAAAGATATAACATAGCATTAAAAGTTTCATTGCCATTAAGTATATTCATAAGGCAACCAGCGAGTTGTCCTTCAAACCAAGGCGAAGCCACAAGCCCTATATTATAGATAATTCCAGAAATAGTAACGATAAAAAGGACTTTCCATTCTGTCTTAAAATAAAAACTAATCTTGTCAGTCATAAATAATCCCTTCTTTAACACTATCAAGTAAATTATATTTAAAGAAAACAGGTTTAAAATACCTGCTTTACTTTTGGTTAATAGTTTATAAATAATACTCTATATATAATAGGAAGTAATTCGTATTTATTGTTCGAGTTTTTTAGTGACAATTTTAGACAAATATTGAAAATCATCACGTCTTTCATTTTTTGAACGCCAGTATAACTTATCAAGTGTGTTACAAAAGGCTTGCTTTTCATCATCAGAAAGTTCATCAAGAAGCCATTCGTAAAATAAAGACTCTATTGCAGTTTTTGACACTTTAAGTTCTTCTGCTTTATCAGTAGCAAACAAAAGCTGACTTCTTTTGTCATTAGGATTAGGTTTTCTTATAAGATATCCTTTAGCTTCAAGGCTAGAAGCACGCCTAGCCGCCGCACCCTTGTCAATTTTTAAAGCTTCTCTGATCTGAGCTTGAGTAATTCCGGGATTATGGCGTATAAGGTGAATAAAATCAAATTCTGCAGTTCCAATTCCTTCTTCCTTCATAGTTTTAACAGTAAATTTACTGACTTCACGAGCAATTTTAGTTATTTGTCTTTTAGTAATATCCATAAAATAAAACCTCCTTGCACTTATAAAAAATAGTTGATACTACATCTAAATAGATGATAGTACATCTATTTTTAAATGTCAATAAAAATTGTATTTTAAAACAATGTCGAATAATGCGAAAATATAATATTGCCAATATTTGTCATTGATTATATAATCAACTGTGAAAATGTTACATTTTAGATTAGAGGAGGGGCAAAGCGAATGGTTAAAATAGCTATTGCAGATGATAATGAAAAAATGCTTAATATTATGGGCAAAGTACTTGCCGAACAAAATGATTTTGAAGTAGTGGGAATGGCAACAAATGGTTTAGAGATAATAAACATAATAAAAGACAAACAGCCAGACATAGTGTTACTAGATATTATTATGCCACAGATTGACGGACTAACCGTAATGGAAAAAGTCAAGACAGATAAAGACGTAACAAAAGAGCCTACATTTATTGTAATTAGTGCAGTAGGTAGAGAAAGTGTGACAGAAGATGCGTTCAACATGGGTGCTACATATTATATAATGAAGCCTTTTGATAACCAAATGCTTATTAATCGTATAAGATATGTAAAAAGCAACAAAAAGTTGCTTGACAATAAAAGAGCGGCATTAGTAACAGATAATTCAGAAGCAGTAAGTGATAGGAGTCTTGAAGCTGATATAACAGAAATAATACATGACATTGGTATACCGGCACATATAAAGGGCTATCAATATCTTAGGGACTCAATAATGTTATCAGTAAAAGATAACGATGTAATAAACAGTATAACCAAGATATTATATCCAACAATTGCAAAGAAATATCAAACAACTTCAAGCAGAGTAGAAAGAGCAATACGACATGCAATTGAAGTAGCATGGAACAGAGGGAATACTGATACACTTAATGGTCTTTTTGGTTATACCATTAGTAATGGCAAAGGAAAGCCAACTAATTCAGAATTCATTGCACTTATAGCAGATAAGATACGCCTAGAGTACAATATCAAATAAAAAGTAGGAAAATTTTTCAAATTTAACACTTTATTATCTTAAATTTTAGTTTTTTTTAATAATCTGCCTTGATTTATGTTTAATTATATATTATAATGTTAAAGCAATTTTAAAATCAATTTAACAGAATTGTAACATATTAGTAATATTTGAAGAAGACAAACAACAGTATTTGTTTTTGTATAAAAAATAAGAAAAGGAATGAATAATTTATGCGCAAAAGAGTAGCGAAATCTTTAGTTGCGGCTATGCTTGTAACAAGTATTACAGCTTCAACTGTATGGGCAGATGATATATCAGATTTAACAAATGCAAAAAATCAGGCACAGGCACAGCTTAATGACTATGAAAATCAGCTTGCTAATTTACTTATAGAGATGAATGACCTCGAAGTAAAAATGCACGATAAGAATGATGAAATAGAAGTAGTTAATAAAAACCTTGCAGATACACAGGCTAAGTTAGACCAGCAGTATGCTGATATGAAGCTTAGAATTAAGTATATGTATGAAGACCAGACAACTTCTATTACAGACGCATTTCTTACAGCACAGAGCATGAGTGATGCTCTTAATAAGGCTGAGTATGTACAGAATGTATATAATTATGACCGTTCTAAGTTAGAAGAAATAGCCAAGACAACTGAGGAAATTAAGAGCTTAAAGGCTTCTCTTGAAAGTGAAAAGCAACAGCTTGAAGAACTTGGTAATCAGATGACAGAAAAGCAAGCTACATTGTATACATCAATTGCTGACCAGCAAAGTAAAGTTGACGATTATGAAGAACAGCTTGCAAAGGCTGTAGAAGCGGCAGCAGCAAGAGCAGCAGCCGAAGAAGCAGAAAGACAAAGACAGGCACAGGCGGCCGCAGCTTCAGCTTCAGCTAATAGTAGTTCATCAACAACAGTAGGTACTTCAACACAAGCTTCTACATCAACAGTTTCAGCTAATGTAAGTTCAGTTGTAGCTTCTAATAGTGATGTTGCATCAGGAGTTGTATCACTTGCATATCAAATGCTTGGTGTTCCTTATGTATGGGGCGGTAAGTCACCTAGTGGTTTTGACTGTTCAGGTCTTATGTATTATTTATTTAGTCAGTATGGAATATATGTATCACCTAGTTCATCAGCAATTCCAGCAGGTGGTGTTGATGTAGGCGGTATCGCTAATGCGTTACCAGGTGATATTGTATGTTATCCAGGTCATGTGGCTTTATATATTGGTGGAGGACAAGTTATTCATGCTCCACAGCCAGGTGATGTTGTTAAGATATCATCAGCTAATATGGGTGGAACAATGTCTATTATAGCTGTAAGACGTTACTGGTAATTTGTAATAAAGTGTGATATAATAAAGTGTAGCTTTTAAGCTACACTTTATTTTATATAATGAATATTTATAGTTGGAGGGTAAAGGTATGAAGAATGTACTTTTTATAGCATCAGAAGCAGTACCATTTATTAAAACGGGAGGACTTGCTGATGTAGTTGGTTCACTTCCTAAGTATTTTAACAAGGAAGAATATGATGTAAGGGTTATGATACCTAAGTATACTTGTATACCTTGGGAGTACAGAGAAAAAATGCAATATAAAACACATTTTTATATTGACCTTGCATGGAGAACTCAGTATGTAGGTGTATTTGAATTAGAATACAATGGTGTTATTTTCTACTTTATTGACAATGAATTTTATTTCTCAGGTCCTAAGCCTTATGGTTGGATACATGAAGATATTGAGAAGTTTGCTTTCTTCTCAAAGGCAGCACTTTCAGCTATTCCAGTAATAGGCTTTAGACCAGATATTATTCACTGTCACGACTGGCAGACAGGTCTTATTCCTGTATACCTTAAAGAACGTTTCTCACAGGGTGACTTCTATCAAGGAGTTAAGTCAATTATGACAATACATAATCTTAAGTTCCAGGGTATATGGAACTTAAAGAAAGTTAAGGATATTACAGGACTTCCAGACAGTTACTTTACTCCAGATAAGCTTGAAGCTTATGAAGATGCTAACTATCTTAAGGGTGGTATTGTATATGCAGATTGGGTTACAACAGTAAGTTCTACATATGCAGAGGAGATTAAGACTCCATTTTATGGTGAAAATCTTGATGGCCTTATGAATGCTAGAGCTAATTGTCTTAGTGGTATTGTAAATGGTATCGACTACGAAGTATATAATCCAGAAACAGACAAGTGTCTTGTTGCTAATTACAATCAAGTGACATTTAGAAAGGAAAAATGGAAAAACAAAGTTGCACTTCAAAAGGAACTTGGTTTAACTGAGGATAAGGGTAAGTTTATGATAGGTATTGTATCAAGACTTACAGACCAAAAGGGCTTTGACCTTATTGCTTATGTTATGGACCAGATATGTACAGAAGATGTTCAGCTTGTTGTGCTTGGAACTGGTGAAGAAAAGTACGAGAATATGTTTAGACATTTTGACTGGAAGTATAATGACAGAGTATCAGCTAATATTTACTATTCAGAAGAATTTTCACACAAGGTATATGCAGCTTGTGACGCATTCCTTATGCCTTCATTGTTTGAGCCATGTGGACTTAGTCAGCTTATGAGCCTTCGTTATGGTACAGTGCCAATCGTTAGAGAAACAGGTGGTTTAAAGGATACAGTTGAGCCATACAATGAATATGAGAATAAGGGTACAGGTTTCTCATTTGCTAATTATAACGCACATGAAATGCTTAGTATTATTAATTATGCTAAGAGTGTATACTATAATCATAAACGTGAATGGAATAAGATTGTTGACAGAGGTATGAAAGCCGACTTCTCTTGGAATTCATCAGCAAGAGAATATGAGAAGCTTTATAACAATCTGTAATTGTTTCATAAAATAAAAAATGGAGTGTGTTTTTAGGACTGATAATAAGTATTAAGTATCTCTAAGATAAGCTAGAAAGTTTTTTTAAAACGTACGGGTCGGAAAAAATGCGACGTCGTGTCGCTTTTTCCTAAATTGCACATCGTGT
>URYE01000085.1 GCA_900551945.1 uncultured Eubacterium sp.
CGAAGGTATCATGACCTAAATATCGTAGTTGCTATTTCTAACAACTTAGTCTGGTGAACTATTTAACAGAAGCCACAGACCTTTATGGTCTGTGGTAGTTCACTTACATATTCTATCTTAGGTGCGAATTGTAATCCCTCACACAAGCCTTTAAACATAGTCTTTATTCTTAAAAACTTTGCGGGGCTGTCTGACTTTAATATTCTTATAATAGTTCTAAAAAATACTACACAATAATTATACACATCACCAGCTCCCATAATACAAGCAGTTCTAAAATCATTACGGTAAGCATAAAAATATCTTTCTATTCTTGAAATGTCATCTCTTATTATATCACTACCATTGTTAGACTTCATTTTATGTGTAACAATACTTTTTTTAACTCTATAACAAGCATACTTTCTTGAAATACGAAGTGTATATTCTTTGTCATCTCCCCATATAAAATACTCTTTATATGGAAGTCCACATTCCTTTACGGCGTTGCAATTAATGAATAATGACACAAAAGAAGCGCTCTTTATTGGAAGTATGCCCTCATTTAAAAGCTGATAGGAATTTTTAAACCTATCTCCTTCTAAATGTTGAACATTCATCTTACAATAACTTCCATCAATCCACAAAGCATCTGATGACAAATATCCAAACTCGCCATTAAGCTTTTCCTTTGCCACCATAAGCTCTGACAATGTGTTGTCTGTAACAATAGTATCATCGTCCATTATCCATACATAATCGTAATTCATACGCACAGCCAACTTAATACCGTTAAAGAAGCCGCCTGCACCACCAGTATTTTTTTTAAGCCTTTTATACATTACCTTATTACTTTGTGGTGTCTTTTTGTAAGCTTGTATAAAGTTTTTTACACACTGATTTGTTCCATCTGTACTAGCATTGTCAATTATAAGAATATCTACAGCTTGCCTTGCAAGTGCCATAAGGCACTCACTAAGCAATTCTTTTCTATTGCAAGTTACAACTACTGCAAGAACATTTTCACTATTCATAATATTAGTTAAGTTCCTTATCGCACATTTCAAGTGCTGCCATAATAACCTTATCCATATCGTAATACTTGTAACCACCAAGTCTTCCGCCAAATATAACCTTAGCCTCCTTGTCAGCTAAGTCCTTATACTGCTGGTAAAGGTTATTGTTCTTATCGTTATTAACTGGATAGTAAGGTTCGTCACCCTTCTTCCATTCACTTGAATATTCTCTTGAAATAATTGTTGTTGGCTGTTTGCCAAATTCAAAGTGCTTATGTTCAATAATTCTTGTGTATGGAACTTCTCTTTCTGTGTAATTAACTACTGCATTACCCTGGAAGTTTTCCATATCAAGTTCTTCTGTTTCAAATCTTACTGAACGATATTCAAGTACGCCGAGCTTGTAATCGTAGAACTGGTCAATCATACCTGTGTATACAATCTTGTCTGCCATTGCGTCAAATTCTTCTCTGTTGTCAAGATAGTTAGTATTAAGTCTTACTTCAATTCCGTCAAGCATTTTTTCTACTATCTTTGTATATCCGCCAATTGGAATACCCTGATATCTGTCATTGAAATAGTTGTTATCGTAGATAAATCTCAATGGCAATCTCTTGATAATAAATGAAGGAAGGTCTTTACAATCACGTCCCCACTGTTTTTCTGTATATCCCTTGATAAGCTTTTCATATACGTCCTTACCTACAAGTGAAAGTGCCTGTTCTTCAAGGTTCTTTGGCTCTGTAATATTAAGGTCAGCTATCTGTGAAGCAATAATATCCTTTGCTTCCTGTGGTGTTGCAATATTCCACATTTTGCTAAATGTGTTCATGTTGAATGGAAGATTGTATAATTCGTCCTTATATCTTGCAACTGGTGAGTTAATATAGTTATTAAATTCTGCAAACTGATTAACATATTCCCATATCTTCTTATCTGATGTATGGAAAATATGTGCACCGTACTTATGTACATTGATATCGTGAATATTCTCACAATAAATGTTACCTGCGATATGGTCTCTCTTGTCAATTACAAGACAAGTCTTTCCTTTCTTCTTTGCTTCATAAGCGAATACTGCTCCATAAAGACCTGCTCCAACTACTAAATAATCGTACTTCATTGTTATTTCTCCTCTTTAATTTATTATAATATATATGTTTAATAATCTAGTCTATCTTCCAACTATGCTCAAATGTACATGGACCAAATTCATTGTGAACATAATCTCGTACTGTTATCTGTATGATATTTCTTACATTGTCATACAGTTCTCCATCTTCTCCATTGATACCAACATCAAGATAATACTTTCCGGGAAGTAACATGAGTTGTTCTATTGAAAATATTACTTTTCCCTTTTTACTAAGAACTGGAAGCTCATCTCCCGGCTTTGTAAAACAGCTTCCATAACAGTACTGCCAATTATCTTTAACAAAGTCCATATTAAAATTAACTTTAGGTTTATCAAGCTGTGTTTCATAGCCAAGCTCTAGTGTAACCTTATCACCTGTACTAAATGTCTGGCATGGCTTTCCAGCTTTGTCATAAAGATTAACACTTGTAAACTTAACTTCATGTGTTCCATCACGTCTTGCCTCTGGGTGAACATTTTGTGTGAGTTCTAATATTGAACGACCTCTATCATCAACAAGTTTTTCCTTACTTTCTTGTGCAAGCCTTGCAATACGGTCGTCTTCCATAGAGTCAAGATAGTGCATACCTATTAGTTTAGGTTCTCCGTCTTCTAATATCTTTCCTTTTTCTATCCATATAAGTCTATCACATATTGAATAGAGCTGTTCCATAGAGTGAGATACTATTACAATTGTAGTTCCCTCCTCTTTAATCTCTTTAAGACGTTCAAAACATTTCTTTTGGAAACTTACATCACCTACGGCAAGTATCTCATCTATAAGAAGCACATCTGCATTAACATTGATTGCTACTGCAAATGCAAGTCGCATATACATACCTGATGAATATGTTCTTACTGGATTGTCAATATATTCTTCAAGCTCTGAAAATCTTATAATATCTTCAAGTCTTTCGTCTATTTCTTCTCTATCAAGACCAAATATTGTTGCATTAATATAAATGTTTTCTCTACCTGACATATCAGGGTGGAAACCTGCGCCAAGCTCTATAAGGCTTGATACACGACCATTGACTGTTACTTCACCAGCATTGGGCTTTAATATCTTAGTAAGCATTTTAAGTGTTGTACTCTTACCACAGCCATTTCTTCCAATAAGACCTACAGCCTGTCCTTTTAGAATATCAAAACTTATTCCATTAAGTATTTGTCTTTTCTCATACTTATTACGATTGGCAAATATTATACGCTCTTTAAGCATATTACCTTTATCCATATATACCTTAAAGTACTTTTCAACGTCTTTTACACGAATAGCGTAATCTACATTATTATTCATAAATTAAATCCTCTCGTCTTCATAAGCACAACATAACTGTCATCAATATATAATAACAGTAATTATAATTGTTGTTTATATAACTTATAACTCCTCTGCAAAATTATCATCTAATTTGGCAAATATTAACTCTCCTACTATTACCAGAATTATACCAAATACTAAGGCATATACTATATCATGCACTTCAGGTAAAACTTTCCAATATAATATATTGTGAAATGCTTCAATTATTGAAGTCATTGGATTAGCTTTAAAAATCCACTTAATATTTTCAGGAATGATACTCATTGAATACATAATAGGTGTTCCATAAATCCAAGCCATAAGAAGTACTGTTACAATATGTTCCAAATCTTTAAAGTACACTGTACCTGCCGAAACTATTAGTGTAAATCCTAATGATAAAAGATATTCTAATCCCATTATTAATGGTAAAAATACTACAGCTTTTATACTTATTCCTACACCTGATATAAATAATACTGCAAATACTATGATAAAGCAAAACAGCATATTTACAAAATTAGATGTTACACACGCAATAGGAAGCACTTCTCTAGGAAAGTATATCTTCTTTATCATATCACCTTGATATCTTATACAACCTGCTCCCTGTCTTAACGACATATCAAAGAAAAGCCAAGGTATCATACCAACAATCATATATACATAGAACTTATCTAAGTCATTTCTTACTATGACAGAAAACACTATTGTATATACTAACATTTGACATAGTGGGTTAATAAACGTCCATAAAAAACCTAATACAGAACCTTTGTACTTTCCCCTTAGGTCTCGCCTTACCAAACTTCCTATCATATCACTATAGGAAAATATGGATTTAACTCGTTCTTTCATTATATTATTATCCTTTCAATACATTTTACACATTTTAACGTAGTAAAGAAGTTATTTATAACTATCCTTACTACTTATAATATTATTGTGTAAATTATAACTATCTAAAATAAAGATAGCGCACTCCTTTTATAGTACCACAAGCCCTGTAAACGTGCAATAACAAAACTTAAGTGTTAAAAACATTTCTAATATTTCATGCTCTTTTCAATAATTGGCATATAATATTTAAAGAAACTTTTTTGTAATGGATGAACACCATCACCATTCAAGGTATCAGCTTTATACTCTTGATATGCTGTATTATAGTCACTGTCTTTATAAACATCAATTACATTTATTGAATATTTATTACATACAGTAATAATTGCATTATAATAATCTTCAAATGTCAAGCCTATGGCATTTACTTTTGAAGCATTTGTTTCATCTATTTTATGCACTATAAGGAAATAAATATCTGTATTTGCATGATTAGTCTGTATATATCTAAATGTCTTTTCTAATGCTCCAATAAATGTATATTGATTTAATGTATCATAATCTCCATCTGACAATTCGCCTAACATAACATTATCTTTAAAGTCATTCCAGCCGCCCTCTAATAATGCGTAATCATAATTTTTAACCATATCATTAAGCACCATTTGGCTTATACTTTCTCTATCAGGTACTATAGAAATTGTTGCTCCGCCTTTTGCACTTTTATATGTATTCATGCTATATCTGTCTGTAAGGATATCAACATAACTTACATCATCATTACCATATCCTTGTGCAATACTATCACCTGCACAGAATATTGACTTTTTATAAAGACTACTCTGCTTTATGCCATTTATAATATCATACTCTGCTTTTTCTACTGCATAACCTTCTGTAACTACATATTGTTTTTTATTATAAGTATAATATCCATAGTAATCTAACTGAACAATTCCACTTTTAACATACCAATTACCACTGTCATTAGTTACAATTCCCGTAAAGTCAAAAGCAACTTCTCCATCTTCAATATACCATAAGCCATATTCATTATTTGCAAATCCTGTATAATCTTCAATAACGTAGCCATTCTCTAAGTATTTCCACACATCATTATATAGTAACATTCCTGTATAGTCGCTGTTTACAATGCCATCTACAACATACCATTTTCCGAACTTATTTTGCGCAAGCCCTGTAAAGCCTTTGGCTTGCTTGCCATTTACAATATATATCTGTTCATCATCGTCAGATATGACTAACTCTGTATATGTTGTATCAACTTTTCCAGACTTTATATAATAATATGTATCATTTTGATTAAAAAGTCCCTTGTAACTTTTATTAACATATCCATCTTCTATATATAATATATCTTTATTATAATTCATTAAGCCTGTAAAATCACTTTCAACTTTACCGTTTTCAAGATATACTGTGTCATCTTTATCTTCTATAAAACCTGTATATGTTGTATTTACTTTTCCTTTCTCAACATATACCTTGTCATTGCTATCTTTTACAAGTCCTGTATACTTAGTATCTACTTTTCCAGCATTTACATAATATTTATCACCACTATATTGTGCAACACCTGTGTAATCTTCTTGTAACCTTCCATCTTCCACATACAATAAATCACTATTATACTTTATAAGTCCAGTAAAATTATCTTGTACAAGACCACTCTTTACATATAACTTATCACCTTTATAACTTTGCACACCTGTATATGAAAAATCTATAACACCTTTCTTAACGTACCAAAGACCATATTCATTTTTAGCAATTCCATCGTAGTTAAAGTTGATTACTCCGTTTTCTACATACCACCAACCATAGTCGTTTTCTGCTAATCCCTTGTAATTAAAATTAATTACTCCATTCTCTACATACCACCAACCGTAGTCATTTTCTGCTAGTCCTTGATAATCAAAATTAATTACTCCATTTTCTACATACCACCAACCATAGTCATTTAATGCTAGTCCCTTGTAAGAAAAATTAATTGTTCCATTTTCTACATACCACCAGCCGTAATCATTTAATGCTAGTCCCTTATAAGAAAAATTGATTGTTCCATTTTCTACATACCACCAGCCATACTCATTTTCTGCTAAACCTTTGTAAGAAAAATTGATTGTTCCATTTTCTACATACCACCAGCCGTAGTCGTTTTCTGCTAAACCTTTATACTCTGTATTAATTACTCCATTTTCTACATACCACCAGCCATACTCATTTAACGCAAGACCAGTATAATCTGTATCAACTTGATTGTCATCGCCATAATACTGCCACTCATTATTACTATTAAGTCTTAATTTATAAGCTTCGGCATGTACATCTTGTATATTACCTTTAGCAATAACACAACCGCCTAAAGCTGTCGCAAATATTCCAGCTTTTATCATCTTTTGTACTGATTTCTTCTTAAAATGTTTCATTTTGTAAGCTACTCCTTATTTTTTTGTAAAATATATAGTTAGTGATATCCACTTACCTTATAAATAATAGTAATTGTCATTATATCAAGGTTTTCAATTATATTTATAAGTTTTTTTATTTTACTCTTTTCATTTTTAAGATATGATTTTAATAAATATCGTCTTCTTAAGGTATTGACCTTTTTTATATTATAATCATTACTCTTTTCTAGTATGTCACACATACTAAAAAACGACTTTTCCATCGCATTGTACGAATTAGAGTAATTATCGTCATTTTCTATATGACAATATATTTTATCTTTTATTGTAGTAATATTGCAACCCTTATCAAGCATTAACAACCACAAATAACAGTCATCGCAACCATTTTGCTTAAGAATATTACATTTCCATTCTTCGGGAATAGCACTTCTTTTTACAAAGCACTGTCCCGGTGAAAATATCATGTCTGTGCCATATATATACACATCTTCTTTGCTAACAAGACTTTGTGCCATGCTTCTTTTATACAGCGGTGAATATTTTTTATCCCATCTTCTGTAGCCATTTGCAACTACTATATCTGCATTTGTTTGTGTGGCTTTTTCATACAACTTAATTAACGCCTTTTTTAAGATTAAATCATCTTGGTCAAGAAACATTACATAATCACCACTTGCAATATTAAGTCCATTTACACGAGTCTGATGTATTCCTGAATTAGTATGATTATTAATAAATATAACCGAAAAGCCTTTCATATAGTAATGTTCAATATCAATATACCCTTCGTTTATATTTTTTTGTTTTACTAAAATACTACCCTTTTGTTTCTTATTAAATATATCCATATGCTTATCCATATTTATTTTTTTATCAGGGCTGTCATTAACAAGTATATATTCTACTGATATATCATTGAATTTTTTGCTTATAAACTGCATATAATTTGAATACATCATGCTTATAAGTCTATTAATATACTTTTGCCCTTTATATATGGGTGTAATCACGCTTATCTTCATAAGACCTCATTTCTATGAGCATTTTCCTGCTCATATACATCTTTCGCTGCATTACTTTCTGCTACAAATAAATTCATATACTCTGTCGCTATCGTTCTATAATCATATCGTTTTTTCATAGTTGCACTAGCTTCATCAAGTTGTTTTTGTGTATACGGATTACTAAAATAATCAAGCATAGCATTCGCAAGTGCTTGTACATCATCTGCAGGTTCATAATATTTACACAAGCCCGCAGTAACCTCATAATTAGCAGAAACTTTTGACAACAATGTTGGAACTTTAAGTATCATAGCCTCCACCGCAGTCATTCCAAACCCTTCAAATAATGAAGGGTTTATATACAAATCACAATCTAATAATATTCTTCTTTTTTCTTTGCTATTGATAAAGCCTGTAAATATAACAACATCTTCAAGCTTATTATCAACAACGTATTGTTTTAAATACTCAACCCTCTTAGGCACATTTCCTACAAGGATAAGATTACACTGTATCTTATCCTTTATAAGCTCATATGCCTTAATAAGTGTTATTATATTCTTATGGTGAAATTGTAAGTTAATCGCCACAATATTTTTATTATATTTTCCCTTAAATTTTTCAGTGTCAGCTTCTAAAGTAGCTACCATTTCAGCTTGACTTTGTGCCAAATCTCCTTTAGCTTCTAATTTGTTATTAGATGTTTTATCTAACTGACTATTATTAGACTTATTAAACTGCACTATTTTAATAGGATTATATATTTGAACAATTTTGTCCTTGTACTCTGGAAAATACTTTTTCATTTCACTTTCATCATTGTTACTTATAGCTATAATCTTATCAGCATGTTTGAAATCCATATTATACATTAACTTGTATAACATATATTTATACCATGATATCTTTACATTTCCCATTACTCTGTGTGAAATTGCTTTTATATCATGCGGTATCACAACAGATGGCACTTTAAATTTTACAAGTCCATTATTACAACTTGCATGGAAAATCTCACTTATATTATATTCTTTTATAATTTTAGGGATTTGAAAGGTATTTACCTTAAGAATATTAACCATTCTCTCTAATTCGTTATTTTCATTTTTAGATGGTATGGTTATAATCTCTACTGTTGGCGCAATTCTTTTTATTATATCGTAAAGATAATCAAAGCATACAACACATACTTTTGATATGTCGCCATTATCATATATACCACTTAACAGATTAATCGCAAACTGGTCTTTACCACCTGCATGTTTTTTTGATAAATATATAAAATTTAATAATATCTTACCATTACTCTCCATATTCTTCTCCATCATCGTGTATTTTTAGTCATAATAATGCTTAAAATACACCCGATAAAATATTGCAAATGTATCCTTAAATACACTTACAATATCACTCATTCCTATTCTTTTAGAATTACTATCTCTTACATATACTACATTTACTGGCATTTGTGCAATAGTATACCCCCTCCTATGGACTGCAACTAAAAGCTCTATATCATAAGCAAACCCTGATGTTCGTATAAGATGTGCTACTGGTTTTAATGCTTCCATTTTAAAGACCTTTAGCCCCGTCTGTGTATCTTTTACATTAAGATGAAATAATACCAAAAGCATTATATAATAACCCATACTTATAATTTTTCGTTTTAATGGATACTCAAGATTAGAGTCCTTATGAAACTTGCAACCAATTACCACGTCTTTATTCTCGTCTATCATTTTCTTAAGATATCCTTCAAGCTGAGCCGGATTAAGCTCCAAATCAGCATCAACAAATGCAATGTACTTACCACTAGCTTGTGATACCCCAGAAATTATTGCATTTCCTTTGCCTCTGTTCTTATCTGATGAGAGCAGCTTTACCCTTCTATCTTTAGCAACTGCTCTTTGTATTTCTTTCTTTGTATTATCACAACTTCCGTCATTAACAGCTATAATCTCTACATCTTTTGCAAACTTCTCCACTATATCAAGTGTTGTCATTATGCTATTATATATGAGTTTCTCCTCATTATATGCAGGCATTATAATTGATAATCTTCCTTCAAGGTTCAACATCTGCACTCCATTATTAAGTATTAATTTATTATATTCTATATATATCACTATGCCACTTGTTAATTCATAATATACAGTACAATTGTACATCAGCAAGAAAATTCTGTCAAAAAAAACCATGTTCCAAGCTTATCTAACTGGAACATGGTGTATACATCATTATATAGATGCCGGCGACCGGACTTGAACCGGTATGAGTTTAACCTCGCAGGATTTTAAGTCCTGTGCGTCTGCCAATTCCGCCACGCCGGCGTTATGTATCTGTTATATATAATCTGTATTACAGCTATTATTCCAACAGAAACATCAATATACATATAGATTATAAGCTTTATACTTGTAAACCATATGTAATGGACGGAGAAGGATTCGAACCTTCGAAGGCATCGCCAGCAGATTTACAGTCTGTCCCCTTTGGCCACTCGGGAATCCGTCCATATTAAAATAAAATATTAACAATACTAACCATAAACTTATGCTAAGTATTGTCAATAAAAGCCGACAGTCGGAGTCGAACCAACAACCTGCTGATTACAAATCAGCTGCTCTGC
>URYE01000086.1 GCA_900551945.1 uncultured Eubacterium sp.
GAGTGGCTTTCAGCCCCACAGCGAGCTATGGGGTTTTTCGCCACTTATTTATAACAACACTTGCACATTGCTACTTTTCCCCCCCTTCACATTTTGCCTTAAAAAATTAGGCACTGTAGCAGTAATGAAAATTTATATAAAATTTTCTTATTGCAACAGCACCTTTACATAAAATATTAATAAGTTTTTTAATTAATATAATACTCACTATTTTTGTTATCTAATTATTCTACTCTTAATTTACGGCATACCTTTTCAAAGCAAATGCCATACAACGCACCAAACGCATTATTTAATATTCTAAATATTATTGCCTGCCAAAAGCCGAGTATTGATACGGCTATTGACATTGCACCAAGCGAATTAAATACTGCCTGCCAACCATAAGTCGCCGAGAGTCCAACTCCAATTCCGCCAATTATTCCAATATAAGAATACATCGACTCAGGCAATGCAAAATATATTATCACAAACAAAAGCCCACCAACAATATTACCAACAATTCTTCCCTTTGAACGTTGTTTAATCTCATCTGTAAATGGCATTGTAACAGACATTACTGCTATACCAATCCACATACGGCGTGGTATATTAAATATCCCTGCAAGAAGTATAGCTGTTGATATAGCAAGTGCCATTCTAATCTGCCACCTTGTTCTTACTGAATTAATATCAAGTTCTTCAATAAGATGCTGCATACTTCTTTTAAATGTCTTTTTACTGTGCTTTATGTAGTATATCACCATTGTAATTACTGCCCCAACAAATATAGCTACAAGTCTTTTTATATACATATCTCCAGTTACATCATATCCATATAACAATAAATATCCTAAAAGAATTGTAGAATGATTAAACATAAGCACATTATGGCAACCAAGTATCATAAGAGTCATAATACATACTACATTAATCAAAAACTCCAACAAAAGTCCATTCGAATTAGCAAGACGAGGCCCTATTGCAAGAATTACAAATATTACTGGCAATACCAACATAGCATGATTTGTTGATATTCCTAAATCCGCAAATCTAAACGACAATACAAATAAAAGTATAACAACCCCTACTATACTATTGTCACTCCCAAACAACTTACCAAAAGCCATAACAAATACAGTACAAAAAGCCACTGTAATAAATATTTTAAAAAGATAAATTAAAATATGCTTAAACTTATCTTTCTTTTCCTGTGAATTTCTTATCACAGCCTTAGAACCAGCTTGATTAAGCTGTAATTCTTGATAAAAAGTCATCAATTTTCCTCCCTTTTTTGATTATCGGGGAGAAATTATATCATCACCCTTTCACAGTGTCAAATAATATTTTTATTAATTTAATTATTGACATACATTTGCTAAACAACTATCATTAACGTGATAATAATACTGTTAATAATTAACAGCAGTAAAACATTAGGAGCAGTAGTCATGGATACAAAAAATTTAATAACACAAAAACACTATTTTCGAGGAGAACTTGCACTTTTAATAGCCGTTTTAATGAATAGCTTCGGCGTAGTGCTAATGCTTCACTCTGGTTCTGGAATATCCGCTATATCAAGCGTTCCTTACGCATTTTCCGCCGTATTCCCACACTTTTCACTCGGCACTTGGACTTATATCTTTCAGGGACTTCTCGTTCTCTCACTTATGATACTTAGAAAAAAATTCGTACCACAATATCTTTTCAGTTTCGTAGTCGGATTTGCTTTCAGTGAATTTTTAGATATACATAAAGCATGGATAAATATATTGCCAGAAAACTTTATACTTAGAATTATCTACTTCGTAGCAAGTTATATTATTCTTTGCATAGGAATTGCATTATCTAACAGATGTAAACTTCCAATTATTCCAACAGACCTTTTCCCACGAGAATTGTCTGATATCACTCATACACAATATTCAAAAATCAAGATAGCTTTCGATGTAATCTGTCTTGCCACAACTGGTTGTCTTACCTTCTTTCTACTTGGTCAAATAGATGGACTTGGGCTTGGTACTATAATCGCCGCTTTTACTATGGGAAAATGCGTTGGCATGATTGGCAACTGGCTTGACAAACACTTTGAATTTATCACCTTTAAAACAAAGGTTGCTTAAAATACTCTGAGAAGTTAGCCCGTATTGCTATTATATTTTCATCATATCTTTTCATATGTCTTTTAACTAGCATTACGGCTTCTTCTTTGTCCCTTTTTTCAATCGCTTTAATTAGCCCCTCGTGGTCAGCTAAAATTCTTCCCAACTCTTTACATCTAAAACTTAAAATCGTTGTTCTGTCATAATGTGGAGAAATTCTGTCTACGAGTCCATACCAATAATTCTTGCCACATAAAATATATAACAGTTTATGAAAATCTTTATCCAATTGAAATATCTTTTCTTCATCATTTCTTTCAATATACATCTTCCACAGTGCGATATTCTCCCACAACAAATCAATCTGCTTACTTGTAAACTCATCACAAGCCTGCATTGCAAGCTCACTTTCAAGAACACTTCTCAATTGACGCACCTGCTCAACTATATCTTCATCAATATACGATACAAATGCTCCAATCTTAGGTTTAATCTCGATAAGCTTAGTTTGTGAAAGTTCAAGTTCCGCTTCACGAACTGGATTTTTGCTTACGCCTAACAGACGACATATCGCTTCTGCATCAAGCTGCTGCCCTGGGATAAGATTAGTGTGTATGATATTATATATTAACTGTCTTACAACATAGTCCTTTGCTGACTCCTTTGGCTGTCTTTCATCTATTTTAATCATACAATTCCCTCGTTTCTAAATATATTTTAATAGCATAATTATACATCATTAAGAAGCTAGTGTCTTTACTTTTCTTCAATATTTTCTTCTCGCCCACACATTTCATAACACAAAAATGTCAGTACACTCAATTAAATATAATATATTGTCAATCCAACAATTTCTACTTTCATATTTCAAGTATTTTGCTCAAATCTAAAACGTAAGATACATTCATTATTAATACTTGACATACCAATTTTTTGTTATATAATTATTTTATTGTTCTTATTAGAACTGTTATTTTTAGAACCATTTTCTTAATAGGCAATTATTAACTTTTAAAGTCAATAATTATGCCCGACGAAAGGAGTCCATTTTATGAATCCAACAGACTACTTAATGAATATTCAACTTACCACGAAACTGCATGAAAGCCTTTTAAAAAAAATCTGTGTAAAATACAATCTATCTTTAATTGAAGGCAAGATACTTTGTTTCCTACACAACAATCCCACAAAAGATACTGCAGCCGATATAGTTGAACTTCGTATGCTTTCCAAAGGAAATGTTTCAAGTGCCATTGATAAACTGTGTAAACAAGGTTATATACAGAGAGTTCCCGACAAAAACAACCGCCGTAAGATACATTTATCACTTCTTAGTAAGGCTGATGATATCAACAAAGATGTTGATTTAATGCTAATCGACTACAAGCAAAAGATATTTGATGGCTTTACTATGGAAGAAATGCATGCTTATGAAAACTTATGTCAACGCATATACTTTAACGCAAAAAAATCAATGGATAATAACAATTAAAATACATTTATAAGGAGGAAATTATGGAAAATAAAGAATTTCTAGCAACTGAGCCAGTTGGTAAGCTACTTTTAAAGCTATCACTACCTACTGTTGCCGCTCAGATTATCAACATGCTTTACAACATCGTTGATAGAATATACATAGGTCATATTCCTGAAAATGGTGCATTAGCACTTACAGGTGTTGGTGTGTGTATGCCAATCATTATGATAATATCAGCCTTTGCCGCCCTCGTTGGAAATGGTGGTGCGCCTCGTGCTTCTATTTTTATGGGTAAAGGTGACAAGACTTCTGCTGAAAAGACTCTTGGCAACTGTTTTTCAATGCAGATTATAATTTCAGTTATACTTACTGTAATTCTATTACTTGAAAATAGAAATATTCTTCTTGCTTTTGGTGCAAGTGAAAACACTATTGATTTTGGCGTTAGCTACATGAACATATACGCATTTGGAACAATATTTGTACAGCTTACACTTGGTATGAATGCCTTTATATCAGCTCAAGGCTTTGCTAAGACAAGTATGCTTTCTGTATTAATCGGTGCAGTTTCAAATATCATTCTTGACCCTATATTTATATTTGGCTTAGGACTTGGTGTTCGTGGTGCAGCATTTGCAACTATTATTTCACAAGCATTATCTTGTATCTGGGTACTTCATTTCCTTTCAGGTAAAAAGACTTACTTACGACTTCAAAAGTCTAACTTTGCACTTCAAGCCAATATTATACTACCTAGCCTTGCACTCGGTCTTTCTATGTTTATTATGCAGGCAAGTGAAAGTGTTATATCTGTGTGCTTCAACTCATCACTGTTAAAATATGGCGGAGATATCGCAGTTGGTGCAATGACTATTCTTACAAGTGTTATGCAGTTTGCACTTCTTCCTTTGCAAGGACTTGGACAAGGCTCACAGCCTATTATCAGCTACAACTACGGTGCTAAAAACGCCGACCGAGTTAAAAAGACTTACAAAATATTAGTTATAATAAGTGTATGTTATTCTTCTTTAATGTGGTTGCTCGTTATGCTATTTCCTAATGCTTTCGCTTCTATATTTACTACTGACGCATCACTTATCGAATTTACGGGAACTGCTTTAAGAATTTATCTTGCTTGTATCTTTATGTTTGGAATACAGATTGCTTGTCAGATGACATTTACATCAATTGGAAATGCAAAGGCTTCAATTATTGTTGCCGTTATGAGAAAGTTTATTTTACTTCTGCCACTTATATTTATTATGCCACACATATTTACATCTAATCCAACAATGGCAGTATATATGGCAGAACCAATTGCCGATTTCCTTGCAGTAAGCTTTACTTGCGTACTTTTCTTCTTTGAATTTAGAAAAGCAATGGCAGCACTTTCTAATTAAAATATTAAATATATTAAAAAGACTTACCTAATTCTATAAAATGGGGCTGTCGGATTAAGAAAAATAAATTTTCGTTAATGCGACAGCCCCAAATATATTTTTTAGAACTATGCTTATTCCAGTTTATTATAAATTGTTTTCAAAAAACTCTTTGAGTTGTGCAATAGCTACATCTTCGTCAGCACCATTTGCAGATATAGTAACCGTATCACCATTTTTTACTCCAAGTGACATAAGCATCATAAGCTGTGTCAATTTCTTTGTGTTGCCATCTTTTGTAATTGTACATTCAGATTCAAATTTCTTTGCTTCTTTTACAATAAGTCCTGCTGGTCTTGCATGAATTCCTTGTTCATCTTTAATTGTATATTCAAATTGTTTCATTTTTTTACTCCTTTTATATGATATTTTTTCTAATTTTATATTTCTGTGCAACGTATGTTTGTATAATATCTTATTCTGGCTCGTTGTCTAACAACCTTTCAAGATGCATTGCAAGATATCCAATCTCACTATCTAAAACAGGAAGTCTAAGGCTTTTTTCCATCTGGTGACAGATATGCTCAGCCATCAAAAATGCTTCTGGAAACTTCACCGACATATAGTCATTCAAGCTCATTTTCAATTTCTCTCCATGAATTACTCTAACCACCATATAACGCACATGGTTCATCAAACGGTTATAACTGATAGACATAACATCAATGGATTTTCCTGTTTCCTTCTCAACTATTGAAATACATTCTCTAACAGTCCTTGCAATTTCCATTGCCTGTGAAACATTTTCATCGACAATCGCTGCATGCACATGAAGCGCAATATATCCAATCTCATGGTCATCTATCTCTATTCCAAGTTTTTCTTTTAACAACTCTCTAATACAAGCTGCCACCTTATATTCTTTGTAAAACATAATGCGAATGTCTTCCGTCAATGGATTGCTAATCTGTTCTCCATTCTGAATACGACGAATGGCAAAGTCTAAATGGTCTGCCATAGTAAACAGTATCAAACGGTCTACTTTCCCAAATTCTTCTTCTGCTCTGCCAAGCACTTCATTGGCAAGTTCTAAACACAGCGGTGAAACTGATTTAATAATATCCTTTGCATCGCCTCGTTCTGTCATTTCTTCCAGAGAATAAATCTCCACTTTCTCAGAAATTGGCACAGTCTGACCGACCTTTTTTCCAAAAGCCACACCCTTTCCCATAACCAGACATTCCTGATTATTTTCATCTTGAATTCCTATAAAAGAATTATGATTTAATATCTTTGCTATCCTATACAACATACGTTTCTTTCCCCATCTTGTCTGTCCTTACTTAAGAACCTCTATTTCAAAAAGCGGCTCTCCTGCTTTGACTTTACCCTCTTTTAACAAATGAATTCTCTGATTATCTTCTAGTTCTGTACAAAGAACAGGAGATACAAGTGAAGGTGCGTTCTTGTTTAAATAGTCAATGTCCAACTTTAACATTGGCTCTCCTTTCTTCACTTTTTGACCACTTTCTACCAGTGCTTCAAAGCCTTCACCATTTAATTTAACAGTATCAATTCCTACATGAATTAGCAAGCTAATTCCCGTTTCTGTTACAAACCCAACTGCATGTTTTGTTTCAAAAACAAATGCAACTTCTCCATCTTCAGGCGCATATATATATGGGTCTTCTGGTGTAACTACTGCACCATCTCCCATCATTTTCTCAGCAAAGGCTTCATCTGGTGCTGTCGTAATATCTGCTGCTACACCGCTAATTGGACTAGAAATTACAATACGGTCAACCACTTCTTGTTTAAATTCTTCTTTCTGCTCATCTGCTTTTTGTGCTTCTGTTATCTTTTCCGATGTTTCCAAAGTATCTGGTGCTGTTTCCAAATAATCTTCGAGATTAGATTTGATTACAGTAACATTAGGGCCATATATCACCTGTACACCTTGCCCTTTGTGTACGACTCCAGATGCGCCTGTCGCCTTTAATACAGCGTCATTTACCAAAGCTGAATCTTTTACTGTACAACGAAGACGTGTTGCACAACAATCTACATCGCTGATATTTTTCTTACCGCCAAGACCTCGTGTAATTGCTTCACTAATAGTATCTGAATCTTCTGAACCTTCAACTTTCTTCTCTCCATTCTGCGCTTCTTTTCGGGCATTTACGTCAGCCTTTGTATAAAGCTTTGTTTCAACATCATCATCTTCACGACCTGGTGTCTTGAAATTAAATTTCTTAATCATAAATTTGAAAATAAAATAATATAAAAAGAAGTAAATAATACCAACTGGTATTACTCTTATCCAACTTGTCTTTTCATTTCCCTGAAGAATACCAAACAAGAAGAAATCCAAAAATCCACCAGAGAAAGTCAGTCCCACAGCAATATTTAATATATGTGCAATCATATATGCAGAACCTGCTAGAATTACTTGAACAACAAATAATGCTGGTGCTACAAAAAGGAAAGAAAATTCTAGTGGCTCTGTAATTCCAGTTGCCATACATGCAAGTGCTGCTGACAAAAGAAGACCACCTGCTGCTTTTTTCTTCTCAGGTTTTGCACACTGATACATTGCAAGTGCCGCACCCGGAAGACCAAACATCATAAAAATAAATTCTCCTGAAAAATATCTAGTCGCATCTGAACTAAAATGTACAACATTTGCTGAATCAGCAAGCTGTGCAAAGAAAATATTCTGACCGCCTTGTACCATTTGTCCAGCAACTTCCATCGTGCCACCAACGGCTGTCTGCCAAAATGGCATATAGAATACATGGTGCAAACCAAATGGAACTAATGCACGTTTAATCAGTCCAAATATTAAAGTTCCAAAATACCCTGAGCCTGTTACCAGTCCTCCTAGTGCATAGATGCCATTCTGAATCACTGGCCATATAAAGTAAAGCAAAATTCCAACAAACATATATACAATTGTAGAAATAATTGGTACAAAACGAGTTCCACCAAAGAATGACAGTGCGTTTGGAAGCTGTATCCTGTAAAACTTATTGTGCAAAGCTGCAACACCAAGTCCTACTATGATACCTCCAAATACTCCCATCTGTAATGATTGAATACCACAAACAGAAGTAATCGTGCCTTCCAACACACCTTCTGCTAACTCACCATTTTCAAGAAGCTGTCCTGTAACTGTCAACATCGCATTAATTGCTGTATTCATTACGAAAAATGCAATTACTGCGGATAAAGCTGCTACTTCTTTTTCTTTTTTTGCCATACCAATAGCAACACCAACTGCAAAAATCAGTGGCAGATTATTAAATACTGCACTTCCAACACTGTTCATAATAACAAGCAGAGAATGAAGTATCGTTCCTTCACCTAAAATCCCTGTTAATCCGTATGTTTCGATTGTTGTTGCATTAGTAAAGGAACTACCGATACCAAGAAGAAGCCCTGCTACCGGAAGAATTGCGATTGGGAGCATAAAGCTTCGTCCAATTCGTTGTAAAACACTAAAAATTTTGTCTTTCATATACGACTCTCCTCCTATATTTTTACTAGAAATGAGTACATATAAAAGACCTAATTTAACCGGTTTTTGTACAAAAAAAGGCACTAATATACATAAACATTTCTCGTTATGTATAGTTAATGCCTCCTAAACCGAGTTACACACTACATCATGATAAGATTATAACACATCTACCAAAAATTTGTCAACTCGATTTTTATATTTATGCAAGTTTAACAAAAACACCTATACAATTACCTGTTTTATATATTTGCATAAATAAAAAAATAACCACAATCGAGATATTGGAATAGCTGTGAAAGACAAAAAAGCACTGTCACCAGTTGGAGAAAAATTCATTGAATATGTACAAGAGTTATTGTAAAAAATAGCATAGGTATTGTTAAACATACATAATAATACCTACGCTAAATATACTATTGTCATATTTTATCAAAACATCACCACCATATTTTTTAGCAATTCTTGTAATATTCTTAATTCCAAAACCATGCTCACCTTGTTTCATACTTAAAATTTCACCATTATTTTCATTAACTATTCCGTCATAAGTGTTGTCAATTAATATATTTAATGCTCCTTTAGAATATCTCAAGTCCATAAACATACTCGGTTCAGTTGCTCTTACTGAATTTTCAATTACATTATCAAGTAAATTTCCCAATATAATATTAATATCATAAGCTGTGACACCTAGATTTTCTGGTACAGTTACTTTTATATCTGTCTTGATATGATTTTCATTAAACTTACTCATATAATAATTCAATATACCATCTAATGCTACATTGCCAGTATTGTAAGATATTTTGCTAACTTCAATATCTTGACTTAGATTATCAGTATATTCTTTTATTTCTTCGAGCTTTCCATTGTTTGCAAGTGCTTTAATTTCCCTTATATGATGTTTAATGTCATGACGAATTAATCTGATTTTCATATCACTTTCAACATTTGCTCTAATCTGACTTTCATATAAGTTCATTTGCTGTTTTAATGCAATATTTTCTTGCTTGTAAATAAACCTATCTAACATAGAAGAATAGAATATGTACAACAGAAAGTTAATAAAAAGCATAAGTATTCCTACAACAACAATTGTATTAGCCGACAATTCCTCCCACACAACATATAAAAGAATTATACTTATTATAGAAACACCAAGCAGTATATACCACTGACCTGAAAGCTCTGTTTTTAACTTTTTTCTAAACAACATTCTAATAATTAATACAACCACATAAAAAGAAATTACAGAAATAAAAGAACTTACCATTAGATATTGCTCTGCACTTGTATTATCAAAACGTATAAATATTGCTATAAAATCTATTGCAATCATTAATGAATAACACATAATAGATAATAAGAGCTTTTTGCTTATTTTCCCTTTAAAACCTAATGAAATTATAAAAATTCCTGCTATCGTTGCTACTAGATTAACTATATTTATATTAAATAATAAATAACTGCCAGTTGTTATTAAACATGATAAACTGCCAGTTATTATA
>URYE01000087.1 GCA_900551945.1 uncultured Eubacterium sp.
TCAATGCGACATCGTGTCGCTGATTGCTTTACCGCACGTCAATGTGCGGTAATCACTGTATACATATAACACAACTAAGAATTACTAAGCATCTACCATATACTATAAAATTCAATACTATTTTTTCTATTTACCACTACATTTTGACTTGTGGGACATAAATTTAACTAATATAGTGAGTGATTGGAAGATTATTTTACTATTGATATCTTACGGAAGTTTATTGAAATAGAAAATATGAAACTTAAAGTTTATTTTAGGGATATTGAGTAATTTATAATAAAATAAATTTAAGGTATGGGGGATTTATTTAGATTGGGAGATATGGAAAATTGGGAGAAAACTTTTATAAAAGAATTTAACAAAAGGTGTGGAAAAATCTGTAAACATAGTGTAATATATGATGTGTATTGTAAGTAATACAATTTTTGTTGCTATTTACTAAAAATATAAGAATTTATTTTGGGGTAGGTAGTAATGTTTTTTAGAAATAGATTTAAAAATATCTTTTTATAATGCACATTAAAATGTACAAAAATGGAGGAATGTTTATGTGGTTAGCAGATTTAGGTAATGGTAATTATAGAAATCCAATTCTTTATGCAGATTATTCTGACCCTGATGCAATAAGGGTTGGTGATGATTATTTTTGTATTGCGTCAAGTTTTTGTAATGCACCAGCACTTCCAATTCTTCATTCTAAAGATTTGGTTAATTGGAAGGTTGTTAATTATGTTTTAGATAAGATACCAGAGTTTAGATATAGAAATCCAATTCATGGCTGTGGAGTGTGGGCTCCTGCAATAAGATACCATGAGGGAATATATTATGTGTGTTTTCCAATGCCAGATGAAGGAATATATATGACTACAACAAAAGACCCATTTGGAAAATGGAGTGAACCTGTTAATATAAGACCGGGCGCAGGCTGGATTGACCCTTGCCCATTTTGGGACGATGATGGTAAAGCCTATCTTGTAGCAGGTGTTGCAAAGAGTCGTATAGGTTATAAGAGTGTACTTCATATGGTTGAAATGCAACCAGATGGTATGGGACTTATAGGCGATGAAGTTAAGATATTTGATGGAAATGAAAATGACCAGGTTACAATTGAAGGTCCTAAGCTTTATAAGCGCAACGGATATTATTATATATTTGCACCAGCAGGCGGTGTTAAAACGGGGTGGCAGACGGTGCTTCGTTCTAAAAATATTTTCGGACCTTATGAATATAAGGTTGTTATGCGACAAGGAGACTCGCCTGTTAATGGGCCTCATCAAGGAGCATGGGTAGATACTGTGACAGGTGAAGATTGGTTTTTACATTTTCAAGATGTGTATGCAGCGGGTAGAATAATGCACTTACAGCCTATGCACTGGGAAAATGATTGGCCGATTATTGGCGTTAATAAAGATGGCAATGACTATGGTGAGCCAGTGATGGAATATAGAAAGCCTAATATTGGTAAGAATCAAACAGAACTTTCTGACACATCAAAATATCCTATATGTGAACCAGATACAACAGACGAATTTGATAGTAATAAATTAGGTATTCAGTGGCAATGGAATTCTAATCCTGACAAGGACTGGATTGAATTTGTTCCCGAAAAATCTAGTATTAAGCTTAATGCTGTCAATGCTGTGCCTTTAAGACCAGTAGGGGATTATAGGAATATTTTACTTCAAAAGTGGCCAGCACCAGAGTTTAGTTGTGTTACAAAAATGAGTATATCAGGTATGAAAGAGGGAGATAAGGCGGGAGTTGTTTCTCTTGGAATGAATTATATAGCTATGGCTATTGAAGTTAAAAATGGTGAATATGTATTACAACAGATTAATGGAACTCAGTTCTTTGACTGTGATATGCCTTATACTAAAGAAGATATTAAGAATTTTGTAGTTGATAACGGTAGACTTGATAGTGAAAAGAATATATATTTTAAGTATACTGTAAAATGTACAGGTCATATTGACCATATGGAATTAGATTTGCCTGTAAAAAACGCACCAGTTGAGAGCGTAACATTTGAGATTAGTTATGATGGTGTTAATTATGAAAATGCGTTCTCAATTCCTTCAAAAGCAGGTCGTTGGGTTGGAGTTAAGAATGGCGTGTTTGTGGCGCATAATAGTGAAGTTGCAGGTGAAAAGGGCTTTGTGATGGTGGATTATGTAAGGTATATGTAAATAGAATGTGTTGTTGGGGGATGGAAGTAGGGAGTAAATTTTATAGTCGATGGATAAAAGCTAAGTAGTTCTAAGATGTGCTGTGGTTAGGATATGTAAAGTCGGACGTGAACGCCACCAATGCGACGTCGTGTCGCTGGTGGCTTGCCCTGACGTCGTGTCAGGGCATCACTGTTTTTTGACAGCACAACTAAGAACTACTAAGCTTTTACCATATACTATAAGATTTACTCCTTACTTCCTGTTTTTTGCAACTACATTTATATATTATAAAATTTTAGTAATCTAATGTAAAATTATAATAGTATATATACTTACATAAAAGTGGGAGAAGGTCAATTACCCATTACATTTAGGTGATGGGGAGTTGATAACTTGATATGAAGATTTGTTAAAGTTGTTTATAGTAGATTGTTTTTTATTATAATAAGAAAGTCCCTATAATTTATCACGCATATATAATGGTGATAGGTTATGGGGACTTTTTGGCTTAGTGTTGTTAGTTTTGTTAGTAGAATATATGGTCACCGATTACTGTTCCGTAGGTGTCTGTGCCGCTTCGGTATACATGGAAGTAGAGTGCGTCTATTACGATATTGCCATTTAAGACTTCTTGTGCGGCTTGTACACAGCTTGATGAAGCTCCTCTAGCAAGAACGATAGAGAAACGACCACTTGCTACAGGAGTAAATTGTCCTGAAGCATAGATTACTGCTGATATTGAATTTGGAAAACGACTACTATTTACACGATTAATTATAACACTTCCTACAGCTAGTTTTCCTTGATAAGATTGATTACCGGCTTCACATTCAATAATAGCGGCAAGCATAGCAAGGTCTGATGAGTCATGTGCAAGTGCTGTGCCACCAGAAGAAGCGGGTACATCGTAAGAAACTCCGCTTGAAGTATTATTTGCTTCTTGAGCGGCTTTGGCTTGCGCTTCTTGTGCAGCTTTGGCTTCTGCTTCTTGTCTTGCTCTTTCAGCCTCAGCACGTTCTTGTTCAATACGTTGATTTTCAAGGTCTTGCTCATATTGAAGTGCAAGTTTTTCGGCTTCTGTAATACTACTAGATGTAGTATCTATCTGTGATTGAGTCTGTGCAAGAAGTGTATTAAGGTTGTTGCGTTCATTAGTAGCTTCATTTCTAAGCGAATTAAGGTCATTCATATCGGCTACAAGAGCATCGTTAGCCTGCTTATTTTGTGTATAAATATCATTTAACTGAGCAAGCATATCTCTGTCATATTGCGAAATCTGTTGTATGTACTCTGTACGAGTAAGAAATTCTCCCATACTTTTTGAATTTAAAATAAGTTCAAAAATAGAGCTGTCATTCTTTTCATACATATATTTAATTCTAAGTTTCATTGAATTGTATTGATTAGCAATCTGAACAGATAAATCATTGATTTTAACTTGCAAATCATTTATTTCTGATTGTTTTTGTGTAATCTGACTGTCAATGTTAGCAATTTTTTCACCAGAAGCTTCAAGTTGTGAATTAAGATTAGCAAAGTCAGAAGATAATTCAGCTTGACGAGCTTTAAGTTGATTTAATGCTTCATTAGCTTTGTCTAAGTCCTCCTGTGTCGTAGCTGCGTATGTATTAGGAATATATGGAAATACTGTTGCAATAGAAAGGGAAAGACATAAAAGACAAGCCGGCACTTTTAATTTTTTAGTAGTTATTTTTAAATAATTTCTTTTCAATTAAAAAACCTCATTTTTATAATACATAGTTAATATGTTTCTGAAAATATATATTTAAGTATTACTTAACACTAGGAAATTAGGGGATTTATTCAATCGTGTTAAATATTACTGTTCAAATATTTTAATATGTGGCAACGAAAAAATCAAGTGGAAACGAATTACATATTATTAGAATTGTGGTATACTAATAATGTTGCTGATAAATAATTTGATTTTTCAGTAATATATATCGGAATTTATAAAGGCTAATATTAGTAATTTACTAATGGCAAAAATAACATTTGTATAAAGAAAATATAAATATTGTGGGACTTAATTATAATATGCTGCCAATTATGAATATATTCTTATTTGGTATTGTTGTATATAAGTTTTTAGGTAAAAATGTTATATTAACATTTATTATTTTCTAAGTACAAATACAAGCTTTAAAATGATATATTAATAGCTATAAACTTTAGTTTTCGGAAAGCGAAAGGATTTTATTTATGAGATATTTAATAGACACACATACACATACAATAGCAAGTGGTCATGCTTATAATACAATTGATGAGATGACAAGAAAGGCTAATAGTATAGGGCTTGAAAATCTTGCCATTACAGAACACACGCCTAAAATGCCAGGAAGCTGTAATATGTTGTATTTTACGAATTTGAAGATACTTCCAGAAAGAAAATATGACGTTAATCGTTTATTTGGTTGTGAAGCTAATATTGTCAATCTGTATGGCGAGGTTGATATGCCTGATGGTTTACTTAGAAAGATGGATATTGTTATTGCAAGTTTTCATATACCTTGTGTTAAGGCAGGAAGTGTTAAGGAAAATACAAGGGCACTTATTAATGCAATGAAGAACCCTTATATTGATATCATAGGTCATCCAGACGACAGCAGATATGCTGTTGATATGGAAATGGTAGTTGATGCAGCAAAGGAGTATCAGACACTTTTAGAGCTTAACAATTCGTCATTAAAACCTAATGGTCCAAGACAGGGGGCAAGGGAAAATGATATAAAAATGCTTGAGCTTTGTAAGAAGAAAGATGTGTGTATAACAATAGGTAGTGATGCACATATAGAAGAAGATATTTGTAATTTTGGTTTTGCGGAGGAGTTACTTGAAGAAGTTAATTTTCCAGATAGGCTTATAGTTAATAAGGATATTGATTTACTTAATAGTTATCTTCATAGTTATAAATAATTGGTATAAAATTACATTTATGTTGTTGTAAAAATTTAAAGTTGTTTATGACTTTATTTTTAGACGTTAATGTGTTAAAATATCATTTATAGTACATGGAATTACGGGCTATAAGCTCAGAAATGGAGAAAAAGATGAATAGTAAGTTAAAAACACCAGCGGTTGAATTATTATTTGATGCAATATTATGTCTTGATACTAAAGAAGAATGTTATGATTTTTTTGAAGATGTATGCACAATTAATGAATTGTTATCGCTGTCACAAAGATTTGAAGTTGCTAAGATGCTTAGAGAGAAAAAGACTTATCTTGATATAGCTGAAAAGACAGGAGCTTCAACAGCTACAATTAGCAGGGTTAATCGTTCTCTTAATTATGGTACAGATGGTTATGATAAGATATTTAAAAAGATGAAAGAAAAAGACGAGCAGTCGCAAGAGTAAAGTTTTTTTGTTTTGATGTAAAATTAAAAAAGGTATATGTTTTGTGCAAACTGTAAATGTGTGGAAAAGCTAACATTTATTAGTTACTTAAAACATATACCTTTTTTGTGTAATTATAAACAATTCTACCTTTTTCTATTTAGTTTAGTGTGTTTTTGGTAGAATTAGAAAATTGTTTTATTGTGTTATTCTTTTTTCTTTGAAGTTTTCTTGCCCTTTGTATCTTTTGGAGTGTGGCGAGAGGCGTAATCGTCTATTAAGTTTTCGATTAGATTTTTCTTTAAGTATACATCAAATATAAGTGTGCATACGAGTGTGAAAAATTGTAGAAATTCTTTGTCAATTTCATCATCAGAAAATTGTTCAAATGCCTTATCAGCATTATAAGCTTTTTGTGTAATGTCATTTGAAATAGAAGAAACTTCTGATTTGCACATATTGTATACTTCTTTGTATATAATATCTAATTCGGAATATTTTTCTTTATCAAAAAATTGTTCTGTAATTGGGTCAAGAATTGTCTTTATATCGTTTATTGAAAGGATACTTTTAAAGTAATATATAAAAGCTAAGATATAAAGATGGTCTTTTGAATATTTTTTCTTGATTGGTGCAGGTAAGAGATTGTTTTTGGTGTAGTTGTTTATCATTGTTTTTGTAAGAATTTTGTCATCTGGCTTTCTCTTACAGTCTTGAAGATGTTCGTCCATAAATGTTGTTACCTGGTCCATATAAAGATTGATATTTGGAACATCTCCAGGCTTTATATAGTTGAGCTTAACAAGTTTTTTGAGAGCTTCTTTTACGAATTGAGTGTTATTTTCCATATATATACAGACCTCACTATCTAAAATAATTTATGTTGTGATATTATTGTTACATTATATAGTATTTAAAACTAGATATCAAGTTGTTTTAAATATTTTTGGGATTGTGAAGATAGCAGTAGTATATAAAACATTCACACACCAGTGAAAGTACAGTCACCTATATTTGTATGTCATCATCGAACAAGTATGTTCGCTGTTGCCACACAAATATAGCTAACTGTTCTTTAAATGGTGCATTTCATTGTTTTATATACTACTGCTATCTTACGGAAGTTTGTAGAATTGGAAAATATAAAAATGTGTGTGTGAAGTTAAGTTTTGTTAAATTATTGATACAGTTACTTAATATAGTGTTAATAATAAAAGGGATGACATTGGGGGGATTTTATTATATAATTAATTAAACGGACTGTGTTGAAGGTGGTCTGTACATAGGATTTGGTGTCAGGCACACTTGACACATTTTTGAATATATTAAGAAGTGTGCAGAAATGAGGAGTGTTATGGGAATATTAACAAGATTTAAGGACATTATGGCATCTAATATCAACGCATTATTAGATAAGTGTGAAGACCCAGAGAAGATGATTGACCAGTATATGCGTAATCTTGAAAGTGATTTGGGGAAAGTTAAGGCTGAAACTGCTTCTGTTATGGCAGAGGAAACTAGAACTAAGAGAGAGTTAGACGAGTGCAATGCACAGATTGCTAAAATGCAGACTTATGCAGAAAAAGCACTTAAAGCAGGAAATGAAAATGATGCAAGAGCATTTCTTGAAAAGAAACAACAGCTTACAGCTAATCAAACAACACTTTTGCAGTCATATAATATGGCGGCTGAAAATGCAGCTAAAATGCGTCAGATGCACGATAAGCTTGTAAAGGATATTCAAAATCTTGAGTCAAGAAAGGCTTCTATAAAGGCTAAGGTGGCAGCAGCTAAGGCACAGGAGAGAATGAATAAGATAGGTTCAAGTGCAGTTGGTGCTAGTAATAACATGGACGCATTTAATAGAATGGAGGCTAAGGCTAATAAGATGTTAGACGAAGCTAACGCAATGTCAGAGCTTAACCGTTCACAAGAAGAAGCTGATATTGACAGTCTTGCAGCAAAGTATGACAGTGAACCAACTAACAGTGCAGTAGACGATGAACTTGCAGCACTTAAGGCTCAAATGGGGTTATAATAATAAAATAGATGGCGGAATATAGTAAAAGTTTTTTAGACAAATTTTAATTATGTTCCGCTAACTTAACATATACTTAAAATATAGGAAAGGAAAAGCTAAGTATTTTTAGTAGATAAAAGCATGGGATTATTTAGCAGACAGATGGCAAATGTTGTCGAATGGGAAGAATATCGTGATGATATAATCTTTTGGAAATGGACTAATAGAGAAATTAAAAAGGGCAGTAAGCTTATAATAAGAGCAGGTCAAGATGCTATTTTTATGTATAATGGAAAGATTGAGGGAATATTTAAAGACGAAGGAAGTTTTGATATTGAGTCGGATATTATTCCATTTTTATCTACATTAAAGGGCTTCAAGTTCGGCTTTAACAGTGGTGTAAGAGCAGAAGTACTTTTTGTTAATACTAAGGAATTTACAGTAAAATGGGGTACAAAAAATCCAGTTTCAATCCCCGCACCATCACTTCCGGGTGGTATGCCAATAAGAGCATTTGGAACATTTAACTTTAAGATAGACGATTATTTATGTCTTATAGATAAGGTGGCAGGCGTTAAGCAAATGTATACTGTTGACGATGTAAGAGAACGTGTTGTTGCCGTATTAGACCAGCTTCTTATGAAGTGGATATCTAAAGAAGGCAAGGATATGTTCAATCTTCAAGCTAATGCTTATGATATTGCAAGTGGCATAAAAGACGACCTTGATATGCAGATATCAAAGATTGGAATAACAATAACTGATTTTAATATTGCAAGTTTTTCATATCCAGAAGAAGTACAAAAAATGCAAAATAAAGCGGCTTCACAGAGTATGGTGGGAGATATGAATAAATATTCACAGATGGCAATGGTGGATAGCTTTGGAAAATCGGGTGGTTCAAATCTTGCAGGTGATATGATGAGTATGCAGATGGGTATGCAGCTTGGTCAGCAGATGATGAATAACATGAATAATAATATGAACAACAATATGAATAATGTTAATCAACAGCCACAAGGTGCAGGTCCTAAGTTCTGCCCTGAATGTGGAACTCCAGTAAATGGAGCAAAGTTCTGCCCTAATTGTGGTAATAAACTTATATAAGACATCGGAGGAATTATGAAGTTAGATGGATTAAATGATATGCAGAAACGAGCTGTCAAAAGAACTGATGGGCCACTTCTTATTATAGCGGGGGCGGGTTCTGGAAAGACAAGAGTACTTACTAATAGAATAGCATATCTTATAGACGAGTGTGGTGTTAATCCATACAATATTCTTGCAATTACATTTACTAATAAAGCGGCAGCAGAAATGCGTGAAAGAGTAGAGCAGACAGTAAGTGAAGGCAATTTTGTATGGGTAAGTACATTTCATTCAACCTGTGTGAGAATTTTAAGAAGATATATAGATAAATTAGGTTATGATAATAATTTTACAATTTATGATACAGATGACCAAAAAAGTGTTATAAAAGAAGTTTGTAAAAAGCTCAATATAGATACTAAGATGTTAAAAGAACGTACGATAATGAGTGTTATTTC
The DNA here is from genome assembly GCA_900551945.1 of uncultured Eubacterium sp. Classification (GTDB taxonomy): domain Bacteria; phylum Bacillota; class Clostridia; order Lachnospirales; family Lachnospiraceae; genus Lachnospira. Next base: position 9,101 of record URYE01000087.1, read on the forward strand.
ATCAGCAAAAGACGAAATGATTAGTCCTGATGAAATGGAAATGAACGCAGGAAATGACTACAATGCGAAAAGAATTGCAAATATATACAGAGAGTATCAAAAGGAACTTAAGCTTAACAATGCACTTGATTTTGATGATTTGATTTTTAAGACAGTAGAGCTTTTCAATAAAGACGAAGAAGTGCTTAATGCGTATCAAGAAAGATTTAAGTACATAATGGTAGATGAATATCAAGATACTAATACAAGTCAGTTTAGGCTTATAAGCAAGCTTGCTCAAAAATATGGTAATCTGTGTGTAGTTGGTGACGATGACCAGTCAATCTAT
>URYE01000088.1 GCA_900551945.1 uncultured Eubacterium sp.
CAAAGGCGTGTAACCATAGTAATAAGGTTACACGTCTTTTTTTCTATTTAAGATATATTTAAGCGCAAAATATGTCCGATTTATTCAACTATTGTATATGTTAGCATATAAAAAGTGAGAATTAAAATTTTAGTACAAGAAATTGTAATAAAAATAACTCACAAGAAATAATAATAAGAGAAATGTAAAAAGAAAATGTAAAGAAAAGAAGCAGGGAGGAATAGGTTATGGAATTTTCAGCAGTAAATACAGCCTGGGTGCTTATTGCAGCGGCATTAGTATTCTTTATGCAGGCAGGATTTTGCATATTGGAGTCAGGTCTTACTAGAGCAAAAAATGCGGGTAACATTATTATGAAGAACTTAATGGACTTTTGTATTGGTACACCAATATTTTGGTTTGTAGGTTTTGGTATTATGTTTGGTTCAGCAAATGCAATTTTTGGTGGAATTGATATTTTCACAAACGGAGATTATTCATCAATATTGCCAGATGGTGTTCCATTTTATGCTTACTTTATATTCCAGACAGTGTTCTGTGCAACAGCAGCAACAATAGTATCTGGAGCGATGGCAGAAAGAACTGATTTTAAAGCATATTGTATATATAGTGCAATAATATCATTATTTGTATATCCTGTATCAGGTCACTGGATATGGGGTGGTGGCTGGTTAGCCGAGCTTGGTTTCCACGATTTCGCAGGTTCAGCAGCAGTACATATGGTTGGTGGTTGTGCCGCTTTAATAGGTGCAGCAGTACTTGGACCTCGTATTGGTAAGTATGATAAAAATGGTAAGCCACGAGCAATTTTAGGTCACAACTTAACAATGGCAGCACTTGGAGTATTTATTCTTTGGTTCTGTTGGTTTGGTTTTAACGGTGGTTCAACAGTTGCTATGGAAGGTTATACAACAGCCGCAGATGGTTCAGATATGTTCTTTGGAACATTAACAGGTATGGTATTTTCAACTACTAATATGGCAGCAGCCATAGCTACAGTTACAACAATGATATTTACTTGGATAAGATATAAAAAGCCAGATGTATCAATGTCACTTAATGGTACACTTGCAGGTCTTGTTATGGTAACAGCAAGTACAGATTGTATTGATATGTATGGTGCAGCTATTGAAGGTATTATCGCAGGTATTGCAGTAGTATTAGTAATTGAACTTATTGACAAAGTATTTAAGATTGATGACCCAGTTGGTGCAGTTGGTGTTCATTTTGCAAATGGTCTTCTTGGAACTTTATGTGTAGGACTTTTCTCAACAGGTCAAGATGGCGTTGGTAAAGGACTTTTCTATGGCGGTGGCTTTAGACAGTTAGGAATACAGGCACTCGGTGTTGTTACAGTCTGTGCTTGGGTAGGAATTGTAATGTTTATTGTATTTGAAGTGCTTAAGCATACAATTGGTCTTAGAGTTCCTGCTGAAATAGAGCTTAAAGGTCTTGACTATGCTGAACATGGTCTTGCAAGTGCTTATGCAGGATTTGAATTTACTGCTAATGATTTAACAATTTCTTCTGATGATGTTATAGAAAGTTTTGGTACAGAAAGTGTTGAAAATGCAATTCCAGCCGTTGTTAAATCTTCTAATGTCGCTGACGGTAAGAAGATTACTAAGGTCGAAATTCTTATGAAGCAGAATAAGTTTGAAAAGTTAAAGAGAGCAATGAATGATTTAGGAGTAACGGGTATGACGGTTACACAGGTACTTGGTTGTGGTACACAAAAGGGCGCACCTGAATATTACAGAGGTGTTGAAGTAGATATGCAGCTTTTACCTAAGTGTCAAGTTGAAATGGTTATATCAAAAGTTCCAGTAGCTGATGTAATTGCAGCAGCAAGAAAGGCTCTTTACACAGGTCATATCGGTGATGGTAAGATTTTCGTATATGATGTTGAAGATGTAATCAAAGTTCGTACAGGCGAAACAGGGTATGACGCTTTGCAGGGAAATGACGACTAATATAAAATAAATAATAATATATAGATAAACAGGGTGACTATAAGAAAATAGTTGCCCTGTTTATCTTATGCTGTTTTAAGAAAATATTAAAACAAAATATAAATATAAAGATAATTTCAACAAAATGATACAAATTAATACAAATTAATTGAGAATATAATAAAGTTTATGATATAATTTTTAAAGTAAAAAGTTGGTGGCAAATAACGTAATAAGCAATTGCTAATAAGAAGTTAGCTAGTTAGAAAGGAGCGTGTAAAGTATGACATTAAAAAGAATTACAAAAGCATTTGCAATAATTGTTGCCTGTATGATGTTAGTAGCTTGTACAAATAATACGCAGTTAGACGACTATGCAGTAAATACAAAGTCAGATGTATCAAGCTCTAAAAGTAAAGATGATACAAGTAGCTCAAAAGGAATTTCAAAGGATAAAATTAAAGTAGGAGTTTTACATCTTTCTGACCCGGAAGAAGGAAGTGGATATACATATACACATGATATAGGAATACAAGGAATGAAACAGAATTTGGGGCTTTCTGATGAACAGATTGTAAGAAAGAATAATGTAAGTGATAGTGATGATGAAGAAATTAAAAAAGCTATAAAGGATTGTATTGATGAGGGTTGCAATATCATTTTCACTACAAGTTGGGGCTATATGAATGTCACAGCGCAGATGGCAGAAGAATATCCCAATGTATATTTTTCACATGGTACAGGTTATATGAGTAATGGTAAGAATTTTAATAATTACTTTGGAAGAATGTATCAAGCAAGGTATTTAAGTGGTATTGTTGCAGGTATGAATACAAAAACTAATAAAATAGGCTATGTGGCAGCTATGGGTACGGACAATTCAGAAGTTACAAGCGGAATAGACGCATTTGCACTTGGAATATATTCAGTTAATCCACAGGCTCAAGTCTATGTAAAGGTAACTAATAGCTGGTATGCACCACAAAAGGAAGAAGAAGCCGCAAAACAACTTCTCGATATGGATTGTGATGTTATAGCACAGCACTGTGATACGTCTTATCCACAGACATTAGCGCAGGAAAGAGGCGTATACAGTATTGGGTACAATTCTGATATGAGTAAAAATGCTCCCGAAGCATGTCTTTGTAGTGTTGTTTGGAATTGGAGTGCATATTATACAACTGCCGTTCAAAGTATAATAGACGGAACTTGGGATGGAAGTAATTATTATGGTGGAATGAGTGAAAATCTTGTAAATGTTACTTCTGTAGCCAATTTTGCGACAGCAGGAACACAAGAAAAAGTTAATGAAGCAAAACAACAGATACTTACAGGGAAAAATGGAGTATTTGATGGAGCTATAGAAACTAATACGGGAGAAATAATTGGTACAGCAGGAAGTACACTTGATGACGCAACAATCACAGGTGCAATGAATTGGTATTTTAAGACTGTAAATGTTGTTGAATGATTTATTGTATATAAGGATAAATTGAAATGAGGTGACTTAATATGAGTATTAGAAAGAAAATATTATTAATTGCAATAGCTCCTGTATTGATTTTAGGGATACTATCAATTATATTTACCTTTACAATTATGAAAAATACGATGATGAATGAAATTGAAGAAGCCTTAAGGGGCACAGCGGCAGCAACCCTTGCGGCGTATGACCAAAACACTGGTGATTATTTAAAGGCTTCCAATGGAGATATATGGAAAGGAAGTTATAATATTTCAAAGTCAGAAAGTCTTGTTGACAGAATTAAAGAAAATACAGGCATGGACGTAACATTTTTTTATGGAAGTGAACGTATAATGACTTCCGCAGTTGACAGCAATGGAGATAGAATACTTGATTCAGTTGCAGGAGATGTAATAGTTGAAAATGTACTTAATAGCGGTAACAATTACTTTAGCAAAGCTGTATCAATTGATGGCACATTAAATTATGGATATTATATGCCCGTTTATCAAAACGGGAGTAGTGACATAGTTGGAATGGTGTTTGTCGGAACTGACAAAGAAGAAAAAGACGCTGTTATAAGAAATATTATGATGATTATAGGAGCATCTGTATGTATTGTTATGGCGGTATGTGCAGGTATAGCAATAAAAATGTCGTCTTCTTTAAGTAAGGATATTAAGATAAGTATTGACGTAGTAAAAGAAGTGGCAGGTGGTAATCTTGATATTTGGGTTGATGACAGATTAATGAAAAAGAAAGACGAAGTAGGTGAGCTTTCAAAAATTACAGTTACACTTAGAGATACAATGAAGTCAGTAATTAAAGATATTTCTTCAAATGCTAAGACTATTCTTGAAGCAGGAAATAATCTAAAAGAAGTTGCAGATAAGACTAGTGTGACGATGGAAGAAGTAAGGTCAGCCGTTGCTATAGTAACACAAAATTCAGGCGAGCAGGCGCAACATTCAAAGAATACGTCAGAATATATGAAGGTTATGGGAAATGATATTACAGAAACATCTGACGAAGTAGAGTTACTTAGCAATAATGCCCTTTCAATGCAACAATCAGGAAAGCAGGCACAAGAAACACTTTTTAAGCTTTGCACAATTAACAAAGATGTGGAAAATATAATAAATGAAGTGCAGACACAGACAGAACAGACAAATACTTCTATACAAGAAATACGCAGTACAACCGAGTTAATATCTTCAATAGCAGAACAGACTAACATGTTAAGCCTTAATGCTTCTATTGAAGCGGCAAGAGCTGGTGAGAGTGGCAGAGGCTTTGCTGTTGTAGCAGAGCAAATTAAAAAGCTTGCTGATGAGTCAAAGACTTCAAGTAAAGAGATTGATAAGACTTCTAAGGAGCTTATAGAAGCTTCTCAAAAGTCAGTCGAAGTTATGAAGCAAATGCAAGCTATAATTACAAGTCAAAGTGAAAGTATGAATGAAACACAAAATGTAGTTGAAAGTGTGCTAAATGCGATAGAAAGCTCTATGGATAGTATAGGACTTATAAAGACAAAGGCTAAGAAACTTGAAAATTCCAGAAATGAAGTTATACAAGCTGTTAGTCAGCTTTCGGAAACATCACAACACAATGTAGAAGAAACTATAAAGACGCATGATGAAACCGTTGAAGTAGCAGATACATTTAAAGATGTAGCACAAAGCGCAAAAAGACTACAACAGATTGCAGGACAACTTGCAGATAGTGTGGATTATTTTAAGATATAAGCTATTTATAATAAACAAATGGTCTTTATTTATGTAAACAACAAGTCAAAGTCTGTATTTGTATAAGACTTTGACTTGTTGTGATAACTTGAAAAAATTGCAAAGTGTGTTTTATGGTTTTATAAAAATAGTAATGATTACTATTGCTATTTTAAGTATAAAGTGTTAATATAAGACAAATAGTCAAACAAAGCTTTAAAATTTGTTTTGATATTAACTTTTAACACCATTATTATTACATTTTATAGAAAAATTTGTCATGTGCAATAAAAATGATAAGTTATTTGATAGTGTTAAAAGCTAGTAATTATTTATTAGAATATTATTGAATTGAGAATACGATAATTATTAATAAAAATGTTAATAGTTAAGAAAATGGAGGATTGAGTATGAGTACATTTAAAATATCTGATTCTGTAATTTACGTTGGAGCTGATGATAAGAAGCTTGATTTATTTGAAAGTCAATATAAAATTCCTGACGGAGTATCATATAATTCTTACGTTATTAAAGATGAAAAAATTGTTGTTATGGATACAGTTGATAATCGTGCAACAGACCATTGGTTCGACAATTTGGAAGAAGCTTTTGACGGAAAAGCTCCAGATTATCTTGTGATTTCACACCTTGAGCCAGACCATGCAGGAAATATTCAGAGATTTTTAAATAAATATCCTGACACTATAGTAGTAACAAATGCAAAGGCATTTGCAATGCTTCCACAGTTTTTTGATTTACAGCTTGATGACAGTAAGAAGCTTGTTGTTAAAGAGGGCGATACATTAAACATTGGTAAGCACACACTTACATTTGTAATGGCACCAATGGTTCACTGGCCAGAAGTTATGGTGACTTATGAGCAGTCAGAAAAGATACTTTTTAGCGCAGATGGTTTTGGTAAGTTTGGCGCATTAAATGGACAGATTACTTATTGTGGCAATGATGATAAGGAATGGGCAGAAGAAGCTAGAAGATATTTTATTAACATTGTTGGAAAATATGGAACAAGTGTACAGGCTCTTTTAAAGAAAGCTTCAACTCTTGATATAAAGACAATTGCTCCATTACATGGTCCAGTATTAACTGATAATTTAGGTTATTTTATAGATAAGTATATGACATGGAGTTCATATAAGCCAGAGCATAAGGGTACAGTTGTAGCTTATTCTTCAATTCATGGAAATACAGCCGTTGCTGCAAAAAAGATGGTTGAGATTATAAAAGACAATGGTGAAGAAAACGTTGAAGTATTTGACCTTTCAAGAGATGATATGGCACAGGCTGTAGCAAAAGCATTTGAATATGACAAGCTTGTACTTGCAGGAATTACTTATGATGGTGCGCTTATGCCTTGTATGGAAGATTATTTATATCATTTAAAGGTTAAGAATTTCCAGAGCAGAAAAGTTGCTATTATTGAAAATGGTACATGGGGTCCAGTGGCAGGTAACTTGATGAAAAAGTATCTTGAGGGTATGAAGGATATTAATATTTGTGCAAATGTTGTTACAATTAAGTCTGTTATGAATACTCAAAATCAAGAACAGATGGCTGAACTTGCAAAAGAGTTGTTAAATTAATATGTGTGTAGGAAAAATGATATGATATTTTATAGTTGATGAATAAATTCTAAGTAGTTCTAAGCTGTGCTGGAAAGTTTTTGAAGACGAACGTGAGCGCAATCAATGTGACATCGTGTCACTGATTGCTTGACCGCACGTCCATGTGCGGTCATCACTGATATTGTACAGCACAGCTAAGAATAACTAAGAATTTATCATATACTATAAAATATCATATCATTTTTCTTATCTACTTATATATTTTTATAGTGTTAATTAATACTAATTTATAGTGTGGAGTAATGGGTAATATATTGGGAAGTATTTGTATTTTGTGATATTGATGGGGTGTAGATGTGGTATGGATTGGTGGAGTTTTTTTATAATAATTAGAGAAGTTGGAGTTTTATGAGGTTAGATATTATTGGATTGCTTAGTGCTTGTTCGTATGCGCTTGATTGTGTGGAGGCACAGTTTGTTAATGTAGCTACGGGACATTCTAAAAGAGTAGCTTATATGAGTGTGTGTATGGCACAGGAGTTTGGAATTGCAGGGGATAGTTTGCAAGATTTGGCGGCGTGTGCCTTGTTACATGACAATGCGTTGACACAGTATATTAGTGAAGAATTTCACAATGTTGTTGATGAAAGTTCTGTACAGAGTATAACGCCTAAACAATTGGGTATTCATTGTATTTATGGAGAAGAAAATCTTAAGAAATATCCCTTTAAGACAGATGTTAATGGAGTTATTTTATATCACCATGAAAATGCAAATGGAACAGGATCATTTGCTAAGAAATGGAATGAAGTGCCACTTTTTGCAAGGATTATTCATTTGTGTGATATTTTAGATAGCTTTTGTAGAACTAAGAATATTGATAAGAACACATGGGAAAGGGCAAAAAGTTATCTTATTAAAAGTAAAGGTACTATATTTGACGATGAATGTGTTGATGTATTTTTTAAGACATTTTCAAAAGAAAGCTTTGTGTTAATGGGGCGTGCTAATTTGGAAAAGCTTTTGCTAGAGAAAGTTCCAAGAACAATGCAGGAATATGACAATGAGGTATGCAAAGATATAGCAGATTTGTTTGCTAAGATTATTGATTACAAGTCGGAATTTACAAGCAAACATTCTTTAGGCGTAGCTGAGTGTGCAGCCAAGATTTCAAGATATATGGGCTATGATGATGAAACTGTATATAAAATGTATCTTGCAGGCGCATTGCATGATATTGGAAAAGTTGTAATTGATAATGATATTCTCGAAAAGCCTGGGCGTTTAACAAGTGAGGAATTTTCTAAGATGAAAAATCATGCAGAAGTTACATATTACATATTGTCGCAGATAAATGACTTTGAAGATATAAGAGATTGGGCTTCATATCACCATGAAAAGTTAGATGGAAGTGGGTATCCTTTTGGAAAGAAGGGCGATGAGCTTACAACGAATGAACGCATAATGGCTTGCGTTGACATTTACCAAGCACTCACAGAAAAAAGACCATATAAAGACGGCATGAGCCATGAAAAGGCTTGTGAAATATTAGGAGATATGGCTGTGAAAGGGTGGATTGATAGAGATATTGTTAGTGTTGTAAGGAAGTGCTTTTTAGATTAATTTATAGTGAATATATTAAGAGTTGGTACATTTAAGTTTAGGGGTATCAACTTTTTTTGAAATTATAAATTTTATAAGTTTATTGCATGAGAATTGATAATAATTCTCATTATTAATAAATTGTTTGTAAAAATACGAAAACTTAAGAAATAGTAAAATATTGCCAAAAAATAGACAGTGTTTTATAAAATTTTTATGTATTTTAATCAGAAATTTGCAATAATAACTTTACTTTTGCAAGAATTAAGATTAGAATATTAGTAATGGGAACGAATGTGACCACAATATTTTCCAAGGAGGAATTATAAAAATGGCTAGAGAAAAACAGTCTATGGATGGAAATACAGCCGCAGCTCATGTTGCCTATGCGTATACAGAAGTTGCTGGTATTTATCCAATCACACCTTCCAGCCCAATGGCAGACGTTGTTGACCAGTGGTCAGCAGCAGGAAGAAAAAATATTTTTGGTAACACAGTAAAAGTTACAGAAATGCAATCAGAAGCAGGTGCAGCAGGTACAGTTCATGGTTCATTAGCAGCCGGTGCTTTAACTACTACATTTACAGCTTCACAGGGTCTTCTTCTTATGATACCTAATATGTACAAGATTG
>URYE01000089.1 GCA_900551945.1 uncultured Eubacterium sp.
CCGATCAAGGTTGATTTTCCGTCGTCCACGCTTCCGCATGTAATAAATTTTAATAATCCGCTCATCTTAGAAATACCCCTCTCTCTTTCTTCTTTCCATACTTCCTGCTGCCTCATTATCAATTACTCGTGTCGTTCTCTCTGACGATACGGCACTAAGTGTCTCATCAATAATTTCATCCAAAGTAGTCGCCGTTGACTCGCATCCTCCGGTCAGAGGATAGCATCCCAATGTACGGAAACGTACACTCTTATGCTCAATTTTTTCACCCGGACGTAATTTCATGCGGTCATCATCCACCATAATAATGTTGCCATCGCGGTAAACAACCGGGCGGACTTTTGCAAAATACAAAGAAGGAATCTCAATTTTTTCCCGTCTTATGTACTGCCAGATATCCGTCTCTGTCCAGTTGGAAAGTGGGAACACTCTCACTTCCTGATGTTTCTGAATCTGGGAATTATATAATTTCCACATCTCCGGACGCTGGTTTTTCGGATCCCAGGCATGATGCTCATTTCTAAAAGAAAAGATTCTCTCTTTCGCACGGGACTTTTCTTCATCTCTTCGTCCGCCGCCAAATGCTGCGGTAAAACCATATTTATCAAGCGCCTGTTTCAATGCCTGTGTCTTCATGATATCGGTGTAAGCAGAACCATGATCAAATGGATTAATGCCCTGCTTTACTCCTTCCTCATTGATATATTCAATCATTTCAATGCCAAGTTCTTTCGCTCTTCTGTCACGGAACTCAATCATTTCTTTAAATTTCCATGTCGTGTTTACGTGCAAAAACGGAAATGGCGGTTTCTCCGGATAAAAAGCTTTCATTGCCAGGTGTAACATAACCGAACTGTCTTTTCCAATCGAATACAGCATAACCGGTTTTTCACATTCCGCCGCAACTTCTCGGATTATGTATATAGCCTCTGCCTCCAACGCATCTAAATGTGATAATTCTCCCATTATTTCTTTCCTCCATTTTCTTAATATTTGTTGGACTCTTTTTTATCAATAACTATAGTATTAATAGTTCCATCTGTCTTTGTTATATTCCAGTCAAGGAAATTATCCCTTGATTTGACTGTCATTTTACTTCCCATGCCGCCAATATCTGCACCAAGATATAATGCAATAGCATCAAACTTACATTCCTTGATACATGAGCAACAGCCCCAACAGTCCTTTGGATACTTTATAAATGCTTTTCCATCTGTATCTTTTTTTATAAGACTTCCGGGACAGACATCCATACAGCTTTTACAGCCCTTACATTTTAACTTATCTATTGCTATGCTCATATACCTCACCCCTTCCAACAAGTTCTCTTGTAATAATCTCTATCTTTCCATCTTTCTTTACAGAGTTTACATATTTAAGCCATTCATCACTCTTTTCTGGATAGTCAAGATTTTCATCAAAACAGTGCCATCTAGTTTCTTTTCTTGCTTTTAAATGTTCAATAAGACTAAGACACACCACAAGTCTTTCTTTTAATTCATAAGCAAACATAAGCTCATGTAGGTCATTTGCACTTATATTTTGTGCAAGCACTTGCAAATGCTCTATCTTTTCCTTCGCTAAATCAAGCTGACTTTCATTAAACTGATAATGACTTCCTATACCACCTGCATAAGTATCCATTACTTTTTGCATTGCGTCTTCTAACTGCTCTGTTGTATATACATTGTCATTACAATTTAAAATTGTATTATACTCTGATACTTTTTTATCAAAATCGTTTGTAATTTCTTTATTGTCCGTATTTATATCTGAATTAGAAGCATTTAATTCATCCACCATAGTTTCTGCGGCAATTTCACCTTCAACCATAGCACCCGTTACATATTTTTGTGGACAACCACCTGCAACATCACCTGCGGCAAAGAGATTTTTAATCGTTGTACGTCTTTTAGTATCAACCCAGTAACCACTTGCAGTATGACCACCTACAACGTAAGGCTCTGTACCTTCTATCTCAACATTTTGCTCGCTAGGATTTTTACCTGACTCAATCCATTTAAGTGTCTGACTAGGAGCCATATTAAGATATGCTTTTTTAAGAGAGTCGTCTTGTGCTTCACTTATACCTTCTGTTCTAAGGTAACAAGGTCCTCTGCCTTCAATATTTTCTCTTACAGTTCCGTAAAGTCGCTGTGATGTTGTAAGACCATACTTTGTTTCATAAACTTCACCAAGCGAATTAACTTGCTTTGCACCAACACCTTGAGCAATTGTGCCTGTAGGTGCAATTGTGTCTTTACATCTTAAAGCGATAAATCTCATTTCAAATGTTGTCATTTCAGCCCCTGCATTAATACCCATTGCATATCCTGCGCCTGTATTAAATGGTGGATACCACATTTTATGTCTTGAAAAGCCGGGATTGTTAGGTCTATAAAGTCCTGCCGCTCCGCCCGTAGCACAAAGTACTTTCTTTGCATTAATTCTATAGGCAGTACCATAAGCTTTTCCATTTTCTTCTTTTTCGTCTATGCTAAAGCCATATGCACCAATGATTGTATTATCTTTAACAATGTAATCTGTTATATTAATTCTATTAATAACAGTAACATTAGGAAGTGCTTTAACTGCATCAGCTAAAATAGGCTTTATATTTTCACCATTAATCTTAATATTTCTGTTACCTCTAGCGACATATTTTCCATTTTCGTCTTTTAAAATAACAAGACCTAACTTTTCCATTTTTTCTGTAACTTCATTAAGTCTTTCAGACATTGTAAGAAGTAAGTCTTCTCTTACGATTCCATCAGCATCATTTTTTGCATAGTCAACATAATCTTCTGGCTTTCTGCCTTCAACAATATAGGCATTAATAGCATTAACACCTGCGGCAAGACAACCGCTTCGCTTAATATTAGCTTTTTCTGCTATAACTACAGAATAATCTGATTTTTCTGCAATTGTAAGAGCGGCATAACAACCAGCCGTACCACCACCGATTATAAGAATATCAGTGTCTATTATTTTCTTTTCTGTTATCTGCATATAGCTCCTCTTTTCTATTTATTTAATAAATACTAAATATAAAATACTCCATCTTCTGACATTTCTTTATTTTCGCACAGATACGTCTTATCGTCACTTAAAACATACAATCTATATATAAGAAGTGTTACCTTTTCACCTATCTGTAAGGAGTCTTTTTCTAACGACCACTCACCGATTATTTTAATTCCATGCACATCAATAGTAACATCAAGTCGATTGCCCCTAAAGACTATATCTTCAACAATACCTTCTTCTGCAGCACTCATATACCTTTCAAGCTTGCCAAATTTTGAAATTTTAACAAATTCTGGTCTTACTATAGCCTTTGTCGCATTTTCTATTTTATCGAAACCATTTAACGTATAATAATCAGTAATTTCGTTAGTTCTTCCAATGAATTGTGCAACAAATGGAGTATCTGGAGATTTGTAAATTTCAGTAGGCGTTCCCATCTGCTCTATTTTTCCATGATTAGTTATAATTATCTCATCGGCAACTTCAACAGCTTCGTCTTGGTCATGCGTTACGAATATACTTGTAATTCCTAACTTAGTAACCATTTCTCTTAACCAAAGTCTTAATTCTGTTCTAACCTTTGCGTCAATTGCGGCAAATGGTTCATCAAGCAGTAACACTTGTGGATTAGGAGCTAAGGCTCTCGCAAACGCAACTCTTTGTCTTTGACCACCTGACAACTGATTAGGATATCTTTTTTCCATACCCGATAAACCAGTAATTTCAAGAAGCTCCATAACTCTTTTTTTAATCTCGTTTTTAGGAACTTTTTGAAGTTCAAGTCCAAATGCTACGTTGTCAAAAACTGTCATATATCTAAACAGCGCATAACTTTGAAATACAAACCCTATTCCCCTTTTGGAAGCTGGAATATCATTTACTCGCTTGTCATCTATATATATATCACCTGCGTTAGGAGTTTCTAACCCTGCAATCATTCTAAGAAGTGTTGTCTTTCCACTTCCTGACGGGCCAAGAAGTGCGACAAGCTTTCCTCTTTCAATTCCAAAGCTTACATTGTCTGACGCTCTGAAATCACCGTATTGTTTATAAATATTTTTCATTTCAACATACATATAACCCTCATTTCTGTGCCTTATCAAGTAATTACTACTTGCTTATCACATCATTTATACACACTTAGTATTTAACGTATTCCTGTCTTTTTCTTTGACCTATATTCAACAATATTTCTAATAACAAGTACTATAACAGCTATAATTACAAGGATTGATGATACTGAAAATGCCGCTGTTATTGAACTTTCCGTTCCTGACATATATAAAGCATCTATTTCAAGCGGAAGTGTAAATGTTTCTCCTCTAGTCTTTGACAGTGCATTAACAGCTCCGAATTCTCCCAACGCTCTTGATGTACAAAGGATAATACCATAAATCAACGCCCATTTTATCTGTGGAAATGTTATTTTAAAAAATATCTTAAATCCACTAGCACCCATAAGAGCCGCTGCTTCTTCTTCGTCTTTTCCCTGTGCATTAAGAACGGGAATAATCTCTCTTGACACAAATGGAAATGTTACAAATACAGTAGCAAGCACAACTCCCGGAATTGCAAAGGCTATTCTTATATTCGTTCCTAACAACTCGTTAAGCCAACGAATAACTGGATAAAACCAACCAAGTCGTCCAAAAGTCATAAGAAATGCAAGTCCTACAATTACTGGTGATATTGAAAATGGAATATCAATCAGTGTTGCAAGTACTTGTTTTCCTTTAAATGAAAACTTTGTAAGCACCCAAGCCGCACAAAGTCCAAAAAATGTATTAATAACTACTGCAATGACTGTTGCAAGCAATGTGACTGACAATGCACTCCACACATACTTTGTAGATATTGATTTTATGTATACGTCAAAGCCCTCTCTTAATGAACTGTATATTATAGAAAAAAGAGGCAATACAAGCATTACTACTACAAACAATACACTTAATGTAATAAGCACAATTCTCGTTATTTTCTTACGTTTATTTAACTTTTCCTGTTCGTACATAACTTACCCTTTCTATAAAATATTAGTTCTTTTTGATTGCTTCATTTGGATTATATTAATTCCTAAAAGAAGTACAAATGATATTACTAACATCACAAGTGCAATCGCTGTCGCTGATGAATAATCTATATAACTTAACTTCTGCATTATAACATAGGAAACTACTTGTGTATGTTCTTTGGCACTGTTGCCAGATATGTAAATAACACTTCCATACTCACCAATACCTCTTGCAAATGCAAGTCCAAAACCAGTAAGTATTGATGGCATTAACTCTGGAAGTATTACCTTAAAAAATGTAATAGATGGTGTCGCCCCCAATATGTAAGCCGCTTCTTCGTACTGTCCGTCAAGCTTTTCAAGCACTGGCTGTACATTTCTTACAACAAATGGAATACCGACAAATACAAGTGCTATAATAATACCAATATGTGTATAGCTTATCTTTATTCCAAGCTTTGCAAGTGGTGCACCAAGTATTCCTGTATCAGAATACATTTTTGAAAGTGTAATACCTGCAACGGCTGTTGGCAGACAAAACGGAAGCTCTATAAATCCGTCAAGTATACGTTTTCCGGGGAAATCATATTTTACAAGAGTCCATGCAAGGATAACTCCAAATATTACATTGATAACTGCTGCCACAAAAGAACAACCTATACTTGTTGCAAACGCATATACAACATTTTTCTTAGTAATCAAAACAAAAAATTCAGATGGTGAAAGCTTTAACGAATACACCATTACTGACGCAAGTGGAATAAGCACTATCAAAGACAGCATAGTTACTGTTATTCCTAATGTAAGCTTAAAACCCGGTATTACTCTGGTCTTTTTTACTTTATTTAATTTCACAGTCTGTGTACTGTCCATAGTTACCTCCATAAGTAAATCTAAATTACTTTTTCTTAATTAGTTATAAATAACATCAAACAACGCACCATCGTCAAAATATGCCTTGTATGCTTCATTCCAACCGCCAAAATCATTTATATTAGTAAGCTTCATATTAAGATTAAATACATTTCCATAATCCTTTAACACTTCTTCATCTGATGGTCTATATCCATTTTCTGCCGCAAGCTTTTGAGCGTCTTTTGAATAAAGATAAGACAAATATTCACTACTTAACTGCTCTGTCTTATTCATAGCTACATTGTCATCGACAATTGCCACACTAGGCTGTGCAAGTATACTAACAGATGGACTTACAAGCTCATATTGGTCGGGGTAATTCTTCATAGTGGCTATTGCTTCATTTTCCCAAGCAATAAGCACATCGCCCTTGCCATTTTCAACAAATGTAGTTGTAGACCCTCTAGCACCGCTGTCAAGTACTGACACATTGCCATAAAGCTTTCTTAAAAAATCTTGTTGTGAAGCTTCATCACTGTACTTTTCCTTAGCATAACTTAAAGCTGCAAGAAAATTCCAACAAGCTCCACCACTACTTTTAGGGTCAGGTGTTATAACTTCAACATCTGGTTTTATAAGGTCGTCCCAGTCTTTTATATTCTTTTCATTTCCTTTTCTTACAAGAAATACGATTGTAGAAGTGTAAGGTGCTGAGTCCTTGTCAAATTCTTCCTTCCAAACACTGTTAATAAGCCCTGTATTTTCAATAAGTGTTATATCATGTTCAAGTGCAAGTGTTACAACGTCTGCATTACAACCTTCAACAACTGACCTTGCTTGACTTCCAGAGCCACCATGTGACTGAATGATATTGACTTGTTGTCCTGTCTTTTGTTGATAATACTCCTTAAAAATATCATTATAGGCTTCATAAAATTCTCTTGTAGGGTCATATGATACATTCGTAATTGTAAGACCGTCTTTTTCTTTTCCACAGCCAGAAAATGTCATCACTAAAGAACACATAAGCATTACTGGAATTATTTTTCTTTTTACAAAAGTAATAATATTTTTACTTATATTTTGTAATATGTCTTTTGTACTTTGATTTTTTTTATATAAAATACTTCTAAGCTCTGTATTCTTCAAGTGTTGCCACTTCCTTTCTATAGTCTTATTTACAATCTTAAAATTCAAAAAGTGATGTTGAAAGATATCTTTCACCTGTGTCTGGTAACAAGACAACTATGTTCTTACCCTTATTTTCTGGTCTTTGTGCTACCTTAAATGCTGCACTTATTACAGCTCCCGATGATATTCCAACAAGTAAACCGTCTGTTGCTGCTACTTTTCTTGTAGCGTCAAAGGCTTCTTCATTTTCAATAGTTATAATCTCATCTACAACTCTTATATCCATAACCTTTGGAATAAAGCCTGCACCAATTCCTTGAATTTTGTGTGGCCCAGGCTTTCCACCAGATAATACTGCTGAAGAAGCAGGCTCAACAGCAATAACTTGTACATTAATGTTATTAGCTTTAAGTCCCCTTGCTGTACCTGTAATTGTTCCGCCTGTTCCTACAGACGCAATAAATATATCAACATTACCATCAAGGTCTTTTATTATTTCTTTTGCTGTTGTTACTTCGTGAATTGCCGGATTAGATGGATTTTCAAACTGCTGTGGGATAAATGCGTTGCCGTATTCAATCTTTAATTCTTCCGCTTTTGCAATAGCGCCCTTCATGCCGAGTCTGCCTTGTGTAAGTACAACCTTTGCACCAAGCGCAGTTACTATCTTTCTTCTTTCGACACTCATTGTATCTGGCATTGTAAGAATAAGTTGTAACCCTTTAGAAGCACATACTCCCGCAAGACCAATTCCAGTGTTGCCACTTGTTGGCTCTATAATTACTGTTTCTGAGTTAATTGTTCCGTTCTTTATTCCATCTTCAATCATTGCACAAGCAACTCTATCTTTAACACTCCCCAATGGATTAAAATATTCAAGTTTTGCAATAACGTGAGCTTCAAGTCCCATCTCTTTTTCATAGTTACTAAGTTCAAGTAATGGTGTATGTCCGATAAGCTCTGTTATATGTTTTGCTACTTTTGCCATATCTAATACCTCACTTTATAATCTGTTATTTAATGGAAATAATTTTCAATATGCCATTATAATATACTACTATTCATACTTTTTCAATAGGAATTGTTGTATTTAATTAAAAACTTTTCAATTTCTGTATTACTAAGGACTCGATTTTGTGTATAACAAGCCTTAGCAATCTCAGTTAAATACTGCTTTCTAAGAATGTTATCATGTATTTTTAATTTTGCGTCACGCCTTACATTTTCTAAAAAAATCAATATATTTTCTATATTATCCGGTATAATTTTTTCTATATCCTGCTTTAAAAGTGTAGTTACAACAGGGCTTGCACCACCACTTGACACTCCTATACTCAAATTTCCTTTCTGTATAGTTGATGAGAATATAAAATCACATTTATCTTTATCATCTACAGAATTAACTAAAACATTTCTTTCATGGCATAATTTATAAATATATGCGTTTAATTTTTCATCAGACGTTGCTGTTATTACACAAAACTTACCACATATATCATATTCGCTGAAACTTCTATGTATACACTCTATTTGTTCTGGATATTCTTTTGAAAGTGATATAACTTTGTCTGAAAATTCCTTTGCTACTACCGTATCAACCGGAAGAACAAGCTTATCGCCTGCTTCATCAATCATTTTCTTTGCATAGTCTATATAATCCGGTTCGAGAAGTGATGTTCCCGTACCCTTGCCCTGTGCGGCAAAGAATGTATATGCCATACCGCCGCCGATAATGAGCTTATCAACCT
>URYE01000090.1 GCA_900551945.1 uncultured Eubacterium sp.
CCATTCATCCCACGGTCTAAAGACCATGGGTTTTCTGGCTGAAAAAATATAAATTTTCATTAAATGCGACAGTTTTGCATTATACTAAATGTGTATTTTTATAATAAAAGCTATCCGATTTATATATTAATTTTGTTTTTTAGTATCTTTTACTTCTATATTTTCGGCAGAAAGCTGAATTGCTTCCATAACGTGTTCTTTTGATACCCCCATATTTTCCGCTATTTCTTCAACTGTTGGCTTTCTTCCTAATTCTTCTTTTAATCTTACTGCCCAGTCATTTACTAAATTTACCTTATTAAGTACTTTATTAGCTACCTTTGAAGAACCTATCTGCTCATCAAGCAACATAAATAAACTTTCTATTACTTCATATCTTACATCACTTTCAATATTTGAAAGAACCTCAAGTAAATCGTTAGTTGTTCCTTCTTTTATTTTTTCAATCCACTGTGAATTGTTAGACCATCTTTTCTCCTTAATATATGCCATCATTGCAAGATTAGCTTCTTGTACAAGGTCACTAGCTAATACACCTCTTCTTCTAAATGGCTCAACCCAATCCACTATTTTTTCTAAAAATGACTTTGAAAGTAGGTCAAGTGAATCTTTGTCATTGTCTTCCACAATATTCATTAAAAGATAAGCTCTTGTTGTGTCAGAAAGTTCTTCAATTTCTTTTAAATCTTCAAGATATAATTCAAGATATTTCTCATCTTCATCATAATTAAGATTGTCGTTGCCCTCTGGAATTCCAAGCTTTTCTAATCTTTCGATTACACTTTGATTGTCATTATTGTTTTCTTTTTCTGGCATAACGTTAATATCTGCGTAGAGCTTCACACCGTTATTACTTTCAGAAGCTTGCGTATCTTCTTCATTATCTTTTTGTGTTTCATAAATATTATCGTCATCTTGCTTTTGAGCAACTGCACTTTCCATCATTTTAAGAAATTCATTGTCTGCGCCATCTTCGCCTGTAATCTTTATGTTATTAGCCATAAGATAGCCGTAGACCATCTGAAACTTAGACTCGTCCATATCCATTTCTTTAAAATAACTTCTTACATCGTCTTTTGTAACAACGCCACAATTAACCTTTGCGTATTCCTTTAAACTGTTAAGCGCTTCCATAAACAACGCCTGTTTTTCATTATTATCTGCCATAATTCCTCCAATATTATTTTCAAGATTATTTGTTAAAAAATATACCATATTATATATTTTTAACAGCATAATAAAAATATTATATCATAAAAACTTATTTAGGAATATTATTTATTTTTAATGATTTAAGTTATTAATTAATAATGTAATACAAAAATAATAGTTTAAAAATTATTATTTACACACATATACAATCTTCGTATTTTGACTATTAATAACCCCCACCTTGACAAAACCCATATTTTTGCTTATAGTTTATCTGTATGGGTATTTTATTTACAACCCAATTATTTTAGAAAGATGAGGTTTTTTACAATGAGAATTGCATTAATTATGGAAAACAGTCAGGCTACAAAGAACGATATCGTTTATAAGGCTCTTAAAGGTGTAGCTGATACAAAAGGTCACGTAGTTGATAACTACGGTATGTACTCTGCTGAAGATACAGAACAGCTTACATACGTTCAGAACGGTATTCTTGCTGCTATCTTAATCAACAGCGGTGCTGCTGACTTCGTTGTTACAGGTTGTGGTACTGGTGAAGGTGCTATGATAGCTCTTAACTCATTCCCAGGAGTACTTTGTGGACACGTTGTTGACCCTTCAGATGCTTATATGTTTATGCAGGTTAATGATGGTAATGCTATTGCCCTTCCATTTGCTAAGGGATTTGGCTGGGGTGCTGAACTTAATCTTCAGTATGTATTTGAAAAATTATTTGAAGGCGAACCAGGCGGTGGTTATCCAAAGGAAAGAGTTGTTCCAGAACAAAGAAACAAGAAAATCCTTGACGGCGTAAGAGCTGTTGCATTCAAAGGACTTGTTGATATCTTAAAGGAATTAGACCAAGACCTTGTTAAAGGTGCTGTTGCTGGTCCTAAGTTCAAGGAATTATTCTTCGCAAACTGCAAGAATGACGAAATTGCAGAATACGTTAAGACATTAGTTGACTAATAACTAAGTTTTACATATTAACTGTGAATAACAATTACTAATATTAATACATAATTCACTTTATTTTTAGTAATAAACCATACTAATAAAAAATGGCTGTCACACTAAGAAAATTTTATACACGATATAAATACCTATACATTCTATATTGTATATAAATTTTATTAATGCGACAGCCACTTTTTACATTATTAGCTTTAATATTATATAATCCAACTAACTAACTAGCCCAAACAAACTTCCGTCAAAATATCAGTAATATTTAAGACCATAAATGCACCATTAAAAAAACAGTTTTAGATATTTTTATGACAGTAGCAAAATACTTGTTTGGCGATGGCATACAAATATTTAAAATTATACTTTTCCTTTTATGTGTTATTCTTATATACTACTGATATCTTTCACATTATTATATTAACTGACCGTTTGCAAATATTCCTGCTTTAATAAGCCCTTTTCTAACTTCTCTACCTAGAATTGTTCCTATAACAATCTTAGCTATATCTGCTATTATAAATGGAAATACACATACTGTAAGTGCATACATAACTGTGCTGTGTGTAATATGCACAAACCATATAGTTCCAAGAAAATATGCTACGGCTGTTCCAAATACCCAGCCAATGCTTGTTACAATAAGATTTCTGTTAGACTTCTCCATTAATAATCCACCAATAATTATCATAGGAATAAAGCCTATTAAATATCCACCTGTTGGTCCTGCAAGCTTTCCAAGTCCGCCTGCATATCCTGAAAATACTGGAAGTCCAACAGCCCCAAGTAACAAATATAAGCAACAACTTCCAAGCCCCGCCTTAGCACCTATTACAAATACTGTAAAATAAATTACAAGATTAGTAAGAGATACAGGAACTGGTCCAATTGGAAGTGATAATGGCCCTAATATACACATAACTGCTGCCATAAGACCCATAAATGCAATGTTGTAAATTGTAAGTTTCTTTTCTTTCATAACATAACCCTTTCTCTTGTGAACATATTAGTCTTACAAAGATATTCACTTTGTATTACAGACTTTCAAGCTACATTTTAAATTCAACTCATTTTACCAGCCTCAAAATGTAAACTCATTTTTCAATATAGTTTACAGTACTATTAAGTAATTGTCAATATCTTTTTAAAATAAGTTGACTTTTATACACATTGCAAGCACTGACTTTGACTCGTTGTTCGCAAAAATAAAAAAAGTTACAGTTTCAAGTTTCCTTGTTACTGTAACTTCTTCTTTATATTATGCTTTAACTGCCCATCTCATCTTAGTAGACTTTGCTCGTGGGTTTTCTGCACACTCCTTTGCTGATGGTCTTATCACATCTTGCGCAACTTCACTATATACGCCTTGTTTTAAAAACTTCTTAAATGACTTCTTAACAAGTCTATCTTCTCCTGAATGGAATGTAAGAATAGCAACTCTACCGCCTGATACAAGTACATCTGGCAAACTTTCAAGAAATCTATCAAGCACTTCAAACTCACTATTAACATCAATTCTCAACGCCTGAAATGTCCTTTGACATGACTTTTTAACAGCTTCTTTTCTTTCCTTTTCAGGTATAAATGATAACGCCTCTTCTATACAATTATACAAATCTTTTGTAGTTTCAACGGGCTTTCCTTTTCTCAAATGTGACATAACAACTCTTGAAATCTCAAGCGCATATGGCTCATCAGAATTTTCAACCATCATTCCCTCAAATTCTTCTCTTGTAAGCTCCTTAAGCCTTTCTGCTGCACTTACTCCCTTTTGTGGATTAAGTCGTAAATCAAGCGGGCCATCTGTCTTATATGAAAATCCCCTTTCCGGATTGTCAATCTGCATTGAAGATACACCCAAATCTGCCATCATAAAATCAAATTTACCATATTTATTTGCAACTTCTGAAATATTAGCAAAATTAGTATTTAAAATAGTTAATATTTCTTCACCATATCCTTTATCTTCAAGCCTTTTTTTAGTCTTTACTATCTCTATTGGGTCAACATCTAACGCATATATATGACCTTCACCCTTTAGACACTCTAACATCTTTGAAGTATGACCACCATAACCTAAAGTTGCGTCAAGCCCCTTTTGCCCTGGCTGTATATTAAGAAAATCTAATATTTCATTCACCATAATAGAAATGTGCATACCAGCAGGTGTACTTCCCTTACTAATAACCTTCTTAATAGTATCAGCATACTTTTCTGGTTGATGTTCTTTATACTTTTCACTATATTTTGTAGGGTGCGTTCCCTTATATCTCACACGCCTTTTATGAACAACAGGTGCTTCTTGAGCATTATCACTATTTCTTTGCTCATTAACATTCTCTACATTATTCTTTTCCAAACTACGATTCTCCAATTCTATAATTATTATCTAAATCATTCTTATAATCTATAATTATATTTTTGCCAAATATATCTACTATTCTCTAAAAACTTTAATAAGATATCAAAAAAATATAATAATACAATTATTTTAAATAAGCTACCAATATCACTTCAAGCAATATATGTATTAAACTGAATTAATAATGTTAAAAATTTAACCAAGCATTTCCACTCTTAATACTTCATATTTTGCAAAAGCCAATAACCTACAACAAAGATATCAGTATTAATTAAGCAATAAAATGCACCCTTGCAAAGAACAATTCCATATATTTGTATGACAGCGACAAACACACTTGTTTGACGAGAACATACAAATATATGAAATTGTACTTTAACTGATGTGTGTTTACTTAACTAATACTGATATCTTTCACAATCATAAAAAACAAAATATGCTTTATCTATTTCTTACTTCATTAAACTTATCAACAACAGCCTTATCAGCTCCGCCTGTTGCAAGACTTACAACAACAATCACAACCATCGCAACTATAAATGCTGGAAGAAGTTCGTATATTTCAAATATACCACCAAAATTAGAAATAATATATTTCCATACAAATATCATAACACCACCAGAAATCATTCCAGCCATTGCTCCGTATTTGTTTGCATTTTTCCAAAATAATGATATCAATACTACTGGTCCAAATGTAGCTCCGAAACCTGCCCATGCAAAAGATACAATCTCAAATACTGAGCTATTAGGGTCACTCGCAAGAAGTACCGCTATTATTGAAATAATAATTACTGTTGTTCTAGCTACAACCATAGACTTCTTTTCTGAAAGCTTAACGCCAAAAAACTCCTGCAAAATATTTTGTGAAACAGCAGATGCTGAAGCTAAAAGCTGTGAATCAGCTGTTGACATAGTAGCTGCTAAAATACCTGCAAGAATAATACCTGCACATATCGCTGGTAATATTCCGTATGTACTAAGAAGATGTGCAATTCTTACAATAATTGTTTCTGCTTGACTCTTGCCTTCAAGCACTTCAATAGCGCCAACTTTTGTCATTGCATTACCAACAACACCAATAAATACACCAACTGAAAGTGATATAACTACCCAAATTGTAGCTACTCTTCTCGAAATCTTTAACTTCTTTTCATCTTCAATTGCCATAAATCTTAATAATATATGAGGCATACCAAAGTAACCAAGTCCCCATGCAAGTGTTGATATAATTGACAGTGGATTGTATGGTACCGCACTTTGTGTAGCAACTGAATAATTCTCCGATAAATTAAGATATCCTGGAAGTGACTTCGCATTATCAATTACTGCGTCCATACCACCAGCAACATTAATTCCAAAAAGTACAACTATAAACAATGCAATTGTCATTACAATGCTTTGAATAAGGTCTGTTGTACTAGCTGCAAGGAAACCGCCCATTGTACAGTAACCAACTATAATTGTAGCACTTATAATCATTGCTGTCATATAATTCACGCCAAAAAGACTTGAAAACAGCTTACCACAAGCTGAAAAGCCTGAAGCTGTATAAGGTATAAAAAATATTATTATCATAAGTGCACCAATAACTGTTAATGTGTTCTTATCATCTCCAAATCGTTTTGAGAAAAAATCTGGAATTGTAACAACATCGTAAGCTTGTGAATAGCTTCTAATTCTTCTTGCTACAACAAGCCAATTAATATAAGTTCCTATTGCTAGTCCTAGCGCTGTCCAAAATGCGTCAGCAATACCTGAAAGATAAGCAACTCCAGGAAGTCCCATAAGAAGCCAACTACTCATATCTGATGCTTCAGCACTCATAGCTGTTACAAATGGTCCTAATTGTCTACCACCTAAATAAAAATCATCGACGTTATTATTCTTTCTCGAACATATAACACCAACACCAAGCATAGCTGCCAAATATAATACAATTGCAGCCATAATAACAAATTGTGACATACTATCCTCATTTCCGCACTTTATTTTGTGCTTTTCACTGTGTTAAAACTCGTATAGTATATCACAATTTTATAAAAATAAAAATACTTTAATTTAATTTTGCTTGAGTTTTTATATATAGTAATTGTTAATTATTTGGCACAGTCAAAGACTGTGTATTTTCATTATTAGTAGGTAATGTTGTAGGTTGTGTTTCTGGCTGTGACTGTATTGTTGGTGCTGTTGTAACTTCCGGTACTGTTGTCTGTATTTCTATTTGTGTTACTGTCTGTGTTGGAAGTTGAGTTGTTGACTCAACTGGTTGTGTTTGTGTAGGTAATTGTGTAGTTGTTTCAATTACATTTTCAATTGGAGATGCTAATTGCCCATCTTGTAAGTTATCAACTGTTGTAGTTTCTTCTACTGCACTTTCTATTTCGGTTTGAGTTTCTGTTTCAATCTCATTAGTAACAGTTATATATCTCCAATATGCAAGGCTTGTTCCGTAATTATCTTCAAGATGATATATCAATGTATATACACCCGGAGTAGATACATCAAGTTCTCCCGTAATAGTTATATAAGATGTTATATCATTTCTACTCATATCAACAGCATACACGCCTGCCCATCTGTCAAATGCTTCACCTACTCGTATTGTACAATCATCAACTCCTGTCATATAGTCAATCTTTGTATCAACCTTTCCATCTTCTGAAGCTCTAATATTATCCGTAGGGTCATACTTACTATCTAGCGATATCTTTGAAAACTCATTAAGTGCTATTAATGGTGTTTCATCAGCTTCTTCGTATATATTCACTATAGAATTAATACCACAGTTTTCATATATCCATTTTGCATCAGCAACTGCAAGATATATTGAACCTATATCAGCGGTATTACCAAGATTGTTATATGCCTTTGCAATCAAACTTGAGTTGCTTTGTTGTGAATACGGAACTGAGTGTATATATGCTTGATTAGAAAGCCCCGACGTATAGTGACCATAGACATTATCGCTTAATCTTCTCCACACATATTTTTCATTTATCTTAGTTTCACCAATTGCCACATTATCACTTACTGAACATCTAAAAGTCTTGTATGGATTAGTAAACCCACCCTCTGTATCTATCTTATATATAGTTATAAAATTCTCCGTCTTATTCACACTAATCATATATGACTGATTATCAGCTATATACGTTGATGTTTCAATAGACTCTTCTGTAGTATCTTGCTGTGTGTCTTCCTTAAACATAGACCCCACTGTATTAAACATAAAAATAACGGCTACTATGAAAACAACCAAAATAAACGCATATACTATTGCATTGCCTCGTAGTAGCCACCCTTTTATATCTATTTTTTTGACTCTTTTATATCCCTTTAAATCCATAAGTCAAATCACTCTTATTTATTATTTCTTTCTTTTAATTCAACATACTTAATTATTAAATCAATAGCACCTTCAATTCCTAATTCACCACTGTCAATACAAAGGTCATAGCTCTTTGCTTCTCCCCACTTCTTGCTTGAATAGTAATTATAATAGCTTGCTCTCTTCTTATCTGTCTTTTGGATAAGGTCTGCCGCTTTATTTTCAGGAAGTTCAAATGTCTTCTTAATTCTTTCAATACGCTTATCAAGGTCTGCCTTTATAAATACACTTACAGCAAATGGGTCATCTTCTAACGCATAGTCAGCACAACGTCCAACTATAACGCATGACTCCTTTTCAGCAAGCTTCTTAATTGCATCAAACTGAGCTAAAAATACCTTGTGATTAATAGGCATATTAACATATGAATTAGTATATCCAAGTGAATATGTATCCATTACAAGTGAGTATAAAAAGCTGTTCGTTGGTTTCTCATCTTGTGACTCAAATAGGTCTTCACATAAACCACTTTCTTTTGCGGCTATTGCAAGAAGCTCCTTATCATAACACTTTACCCCTAATCTCTGCGCAAGCTTTGTACCTATCTCATGTCCACCACTTCCAAATTCTCTACCTATTGTAATAACTGTTCTTTCATCCATAACGTAACGCCTCCTATCGCACTTATTACATATATATTATGTATGTCATATATTTATTATACAACTTTTCGCAACAAATTTCTACAATTATATATACATTTAATAAAATTAATTTTAATTTATAAAATATTTATATTATACTGGTATCTTAATATAAAACAAATATTAACAGTATAATTTATTACTCAAATATAATACAGTATTGCTATACATTTTTATAAGAAA
>URYE01000091.1 GCA_900551945.1 uncultured Eubacterium sp.
TTCCAGTCTTCTCCATCAAGCAACATTCCTGTATAGTTTTGGGCTATTCTTCCGTTAATATAATACCAGCTCCCATACTCATTTGTCGCTTTTCCTGTATATGACGTATCAAGTGTTCCGTTGCTAAAATACCACCAACCGTAATCATTAACTGCCATTCCGGTATAGTTGTAATCTATAAGTCCATTTTGTATGTACTTCCAGTCTTCTCCATCAAGCAACATTCCTGTATAGTTTTGGGCTATTCTTCCGTCAACATAATACCAGCTTCCATACTCATTTGTCGCTTTTCCTGTATATGATGTGTCAAGTCTTCCATTACTATAATACCACCAGCCATATTCATTTAACGCCATTCCTGTATAGCTTGTATCAAGTCTTCCATTGCTATAATACCACCAGCCGTATTCGTTCAACGCCATTCCTGTATAGCTTGTATTAAGCTCTCCATTGCTATAATACCACCAGCCATATTCATTTAATGCCATTCCTGTATAGTTATAATCTATAAAGCCATTGCTTACATACTTCCACTGGTCTTTATCAAGCAACATTCCTATATAATCTTGTGCAATTCTTCCATTGATATAATACCAGCTTCCATACTCATTTGTCGCTTCGCCCGTATATGATGTATCAAGTCTTCCGTTAGTGTAATACCACCAGCCATATTCATTTTCTGCCATTCCTGTATAGCTTGTATTAAGCTCTCCATTGCTAAAATACCACCAACCATACTCATTGAACGCCATTCCGGTATAATTATAATCTATACAACCTTCATTTACATATAACCATTTTGTTTTATCAAGCAACATTCCTGTATAACCTGTTGCTATTGTTCCATTGACATAATACCAACTGTTGCTGCCATCAGAAGCTATTCCTGTGTAACTTGTATCAAGCCTTCCATTAACAAAATAATACCAACCACTTTCATTATGAGCCATTCCTGTATATGTATAATCTATTTCATCATCCACATAATAACGCCATACATTATTTCCATCTAACTTCATACCAGTAAACTTAACAACAATATCGTCATCCTTATTATTGTCATCACTTGTATTACTGTTGTTACCATTATTATTATCAGAACTATTTCCATCTGGAATTAAGCATACTGTATCAGGCATATCATCATATATAGGAATAATAAATCTTAACGCAGTTGACTGCTTAACCGTTTCACTGTACGCCTTACTTGCTGTTACTGACTCCTGTCTTGGTGCAAGTATAAATGTCATATATTGATGAGTATATGGTGTTATCATATCAAACTTTTCATAGTATAAAGTATTTTGACCTCTGTTAATATAATTAGCACCTAATATCTTAGCTCCACCAATTATTGACTTCATTCTTGTATTCCATGCTCTATATGTAGATGGGTCATTTTTTGAAGCATATATAAGACCATTCTCAACAGCGCTTATTGTACCACTCTTGTATGCTCCTTGATTATAATAATTAAATAAACCCTCATAGCCTGAATATGTTCCAGAGATACTAAGTCCTTGTCCGTTATTTCCTTGCTCTTGAATAATTCTTGTTGCAAGGTGATATGGGCTAACACCTGAAACCATACCTGCATACATAAGTCCAGAAGCATAAGTATATGTAACACCATCAAAAACAAGTTCATGTGACGAACCGTCCATAAATGTCCCTGCTATAACATTTTTTACTCCTTGCTCGTTTTGTAAGCTACTATTAAAAGCAAGGTCTTCAAACATAAATACATTAGTTGAATTAAGGAAGTTTCTTGGGTCTAGTGCATATTTTATAAGTGCTTCTGAAGCTTGAACCCAACCGCCACTGTCAAATACAGTGTACTCTCCTGTTTCACTATTATATGCTCCTTCTGCCTTAGACTTCCACGACTCCTTTGCATAGCCATAGACAAGACTTCTTCCTAAAGCATTTTGATTTTTTACTACTTCATTCCAGTCTATGTCTATATGCTCTGCTGTAAATATCCAACCCGGATACTGAGCATGAACTTGTCTTAAGCTTTCTTTATATGACTCAGGAAAACCTTGATTGCTTAACATTGCTTCAAAGTCTTCATCATAAACGTAATCGTTGTCATTTCCTGAATTATTGTCATCTGAGCTGTCACTACCTGAATTATTAGAATTATCATTACTTGAACTATTGTTATTATCTGACGAACTGTTTTCTTTGACAGTTACATAATCAGCAGACACATATCCATAAGTATATGTACCATTATAAGTAAATCCTATCTTATACCATTTAGCACTACCATTGTATACAGTATCCAACACGTCAAATGTATCACCTGTATACACTTTAGTTATTACATTAGATGTATTCTCTGTTGAAGTAGATGAGCGCACTCTAAGTCCACCTTCATCCACGCCTGTAACTGTTCCTGTATAAGTTGCAGCTTGTACAATATTTATTGAGTTACTATATATATACGGAACACCTACAACTGTTGATACAGATAATGCAGCAGTAAGACCTATTGTTTTTAATAAATAACTTATACCATTTCCCTTTTTTAATAGCTTTTTTTGTCTATTACAAGTACTATATTTGTTGACTTTATAATATGTTATATTCTTAACACTTTTGTTTCTCAATTTTTTAATACCTCATTCTTTTAATTTGTACTAAAAATCTACTTACTTTTTCTCCAATAATCAAGTGTTTGCTGTAATGTCTGCTTAATATCTATTTCTGGCTTCCAACCTGTACACCCGTTTATCTTTGTAATGTCTGGTTCAATTATTGGAACATCTACAGGTCTTAACTTATTAGGGTCAACCTTTACTTCTATCTGCTTATCTGACATTGAAACTATCATGTCAAGAATTTCTTGTATTGCAAGTGCATGACCTGTACCTACGTTATAAGTTTCTCCACGTTTACCCTTTTGTACAAGAAGTGCATAAGCTTTAACAACATCTCTTACATCTGTAAAATCTCTTTTTGCACTTAAGTTTCCTACATACATAACAGGTTCTTTTTCACCTTTTTCTATATCTGCAACCTGCTTGCAAAAATCAGCTACAACAAACATAGGTGTCTGATTAGGGCCTATATGATTAAAAGCTCTTACCATCATAATATCCATATCATAAGCATCTGCATATACCTTGCCTAGCATATTCTGGCATGACTTTGTAGCCGCATATATATTTCCTGGTCTTACATTATTTTCTTCTGTAATAGGACACTCTCCCTGTCTTATATGACCATATTCTTCTCCTGAACCGATAAGAAGAACTCTTGCCTTTTTATCACAATCTCTTACTGCATCAAGGACATTTACACAACCCTTTACATTAACATCTATTGTAAGAGCTGGGTTCTTCCAAGAATAAGCAACAGACGACTGCGCTGCAAGATGGAATATATAATCTGGCTGTTCTTTGCTAAGAACTTCTCCAATCTGAGCTTTATCAAGTATATCAAGATTGACTACATTTGCATTATCCATTTCAAGCGCTTCTTTTGCTGTTTTCGTTACTGTAACTTCCCACTTAAGGTCATTTACAAGGTGATTTACAAGGTATGGTCCTACAAAACCACCACCACCAATTATTAATGCTTTCATAAATTTTCCTTTCTTTAACTAAAGAGCTTAAATTTGCCTATAGCCAAATATAAACCCTTTAATTATTATATAATTCTACTTATAAAGATACAACGGTCTGCTATTTTTATCAACTTTTGTAACAAATGGAATATATTTTCCTCTATCTGTTATATTACCCTCTCTTATTTCTGCGTACTTTACTTCATTACTAGCTGTATAAATATTAGTAAGCTGTGATTGGTACAATTCTTGCACAAAAGTTTCATTCTTTTCTGTCATAAGATATACATTATTGTGAGAAGCTCTCAACCTTTCTATCTGCTGCATATCATCTCCAGAAACAACAGGGTACACATCTGCACCAGTTATTAACTTAAGTGGCACTTTAAGAGTAAGTGACCACTCTTGTGACATTACTATTGCATCATCTTTTGTAAATGTATTAGACAAATCTTCAATAATCTCCCAAGATACAGAAGTCTGGTCTTGTTGTTTGGCAATAACAATATCATAAGGCTTGTACACTATGCCTACAAACAAAATGCCTATTGCAACCATAACACATCTTACAGCCTTTATGTCTAATAATTTGATTTTAAACAGAGAATTTAATATATATATTCCAACAATTAAAATTACAGGCATATGTATAATAATATATCTTGCATAATAGTAATAAAATGCTATATACGGAATAAACATTATTGAATACAAGAAAAACTCATATAAAAATAATGTTGTTATAACAAGAATATCTTTTTTAGTAGTTACTATCTTTGGATATATAAGAAGTATCACAAAAATAGCTGGAATTAAAAATACACCTGTTGACATTACATAGGCATATACAGAAGCATATTCAACAGAGCTATATTTCCTTAAAGCAACGTAAATCAATGCAAAACCTGCTATAATAAATACTCTTAAAATAATACCAAGAACTTTACCTGTCTTTTTAGAAAGCTTATTAGTAGCAACTTTGTCTAAACTATTTACTTTGTGCTTATCTATTACTCTTATCACTACATACAAAGCAATGCTCAATAATATAGCTGCTGCCGTTACAATTGTAATAGCAGTTACAAGATTATTGTTATTTATAACCTTTAATATATAAAGGTTCTTATAATTGCCATGTGTATAACCTGAGGTTACATTTAACATACACCTAAAACCTAAGTAATATCCTATAAGAATTACAACATCTGATATTATATATATCGGCTTTCTTGTCATTATATAAAGCATATAGTACACAACCACAAATACTGGCATAAGTACATATATTGACACATGGAAAAACGCATAAGTAATTACTGGTATAATAGACAACCACATATACTTAGGGTGTTTTCTATCTGTCAGAAAATATACATATTCTGTTATAAGCAGTATAAGAAATGTTTCTGAAAGTGTTGTCTTAAAAAGCCATAGTACAGGTGGTGAAAATGCTAATATTACAAGCCCTAATATCCTAAAAGACACTCTTACATTAAGATTTTTAAGTATTGTATACAATATACACAATACACAAAACATAAACAACGCACCCGTATACATCATATTAGACATTCCAAATATTGTACCAACAAGCGCAAGTATAGCACTATAAGCATGTATACCATGAAGTATTCCTGTAGTGTCATTAACCTCATACAAAGACTTAAATGCACTGTCAGTTGTTGTTCTATAATAACCTGTCAGTGTTTCATCTATATCTTTTAAATATTCTTGTTTTTCTTCATCTGTTGTAAGGTCATTGTATTCTTCAAATGTAAAATAATTGTCAAAGTAACCATTTACCATAGCAACAGCTCTTGTCTGATATACTCCTGCATCTTGAGCTACGCCTAAGTATCCATTTTTATTAATAAGAAATGGAATTGCAATTAAAAATATAACTACGGGATATATGCTATTACGATAATCAAACGAATATGTAATACATTTTTTAAATACAAATATTAAAACACATAAAAGTATTATCTGTATTACAATAACTGTTATAAGTGCTTTTATAATTGTAAATCTATTAAACATAAGATATATAGACGAAACAACAGCATATAACATTAAAAATGATACTACTGCCTGCACTATAATGGTCAATACATCTGCTTTTTTATAAAGACACGATACTATTCCAAATGCTAGTAATAAAGCTATAATTGCACATATAATAACTATCATTGTTCACTACCCCCTGCAACAAGCTTATCAATTCTGTACATGCACATATTAATATCCTTATTAACGACACTGTACTTTGGATATACATCTAAATTATACTGTGAATATTCATAATTATTGTACATCATAAATTCTGTATTATTAATATCACTTACATTAGAGGTTACATAATACACTTGATTTCCTGATACGCCAGTTGCTTCTTCAACAGCTTGAAGGACTTCAAAAACATTTTCACCACTATTCATATCGTTAAAACCTGTGTACTCTATATCCTGTATATTTCTTAAGCCCGTCATAATTCCTATAAGTATCTTATCAGCACTCTTGTCATATACAAGCACATCAGAAGACTTAATATCACTAAGATACATCTCTACGTCATTCCAACTATATACACTAGCCTCTTTATTAATATTAATACCAACTATTCCAATAACAGTAATAACAGCCACAGTGCAAGATACTATTACTGAAATAATATTTGCATTACTATTTCTCATCACAAAATATAATACTATATAAATTACAGTTGCTAACAATGTACCTGCATTAAAAGCTATAATAGCAAATCCACACATCATTAATGAAGGCTGTAATATTGCGCCTGCAAATAACATATTAGTTACTTTTATCATATCTAAAAATGATATGTTATTTATTATCTGCATATTTATGTCGGTGACATTTCCTGTTATAAGCGACACGCACGCCTGCTGTAATTCTCCATAATCCCCAGTGTATATCTTGTTTACGCCTAACAATATAAGTATAATTACTGAAACAAAAAATGCAGCAGCTATAATTCCTGTTGATAATTTGTTAAATGTATATCTAACTTTTATTTCATTATCATATGAATGTTTCTTTAATATATCTATTATAACAAATACTACTGCGCTTATAAATATAGCTATCATAGTACTTATATTGACTGTTCTTGTAAATATCTGACCACTGTATTTATCGAAGCTTTGTACCTGTATTGCTGTAATAATTAAATATATTAAAGCATATATATTAAATGATATAATACCCGCAAGAACAATATCTGTATCTTTGTCACTATTGTAACTATGTACTACTCCTATTGAATACATAAGTGATATAATTCCTGCAAGAACTACAAAAATCATATAGTAATTGCCTGTATTGTCAGCATTTTCAAAATTACCATCATAATAATACTTCCAACTATTTCTATATATACAAAA
Organism: uncultured Eubacterium sp.; assembly: GCA_900551945.1. GTDB lineage: Bacteria > Bacillota > Clostridia > Lachnospirales > Lachnospiraceae > Lachnospira. The sequence continues at coordinate 6,979 of URYE01000091.1, forward strand.
ATCGCCAGAATACGCCTTATTAAGTACAAGCTCGCCAATATATTCATCGTCAAAACGTTCATTGCTTGTAATTATATTGAAATTACTGCAATTATCAAGAAGAAGTGTTTCTACATCAAAAAACCTTTCTTCATCTTTTTGTATATCACCTGTTTCTGGAATTATATATCCCATTGTCATGCACTTTACAGGAATATACATATCATCTAACATATCTTTATCAATGACATAAGCACTTGTTGCATTTGACATTTTATCTATTTGGTGTAGTTCATTCCAAGATATCACTGTTTCTTTTTGTACAAATGTAAACACCATAATTAATGACGCAACTACTGTAACACCACCTGATATACACCAAGTTAAACCATACTTTTTTATATATGTAGAACATATAATATATGTTACAAATATAATCAATGAAAACATATAGACATAAGTGTATATCATACTTTCATAGCCAAATAATCTGCCTATAAGTGCCATTACCGAAGCTATAGCTGTATCAGCATCTTTTTGTTTCTCGTTTAATGGTTCAAGTACTTCGTTTACTTCTTCTAATTCTTCCTCAGTATATATATTTTCATAGTATTCATTATCAGAAAGCCCATATATGTAATACTCGTCTTTTAGCTTCATTGCTTTACTTTGTACAGCACCAACCTTGTCATTAATGCCATAATATCCACTTTTTAATACAAACATAGATACTATAGTTAATACAATTATAAGCATTATAGGAATAGCACTTTTTTGAACTGACAGTGAATATGTAATTCTTTTACCAAGAAATAAAAGAACAGCAAAAAAGATACAAAATAGACCCAAAGCTACAAATAGACTTCTTTCTATTGTATATTTTTTAATGGTATAAAGCACATAAGAAATTCCTGCGTATACAACAGTGTCTAGTGCTAAAGACAATACAAATATATGTATAATATCAAATTTTTTTAATATACATGACATCACTCCTGATGTAACAGCTATAAGCAAGGCTAGTAATATAAGCGCAAACACACGTTCTCCTCCAATCAGCGATTTACAATAGCTATTAAATATATAAAAAGGCAACTTATATTACTAAGCTGCCATTTTATACAATCTACAATTTTATCTTTAGAAACAATCCGCCTAATTAGATATTAGCTGCCTTTATTTCTTTTTCAACAATTGCTAAATCATTCTTAACCATTCTTTCAACTAATTCTTGGAATGATATTTCTCTTTC
>URYE01000092.1 GCA_900551945.1 uncultured Eubacterium sp.
AGTATATTAGCAGCAATCGTGCGAGAGTTCTTCTAGTTGATGACGAGCCAATTATTCTTAAGACATTCTTTGGCTTCTTAAATGGAAAGTATGACGTTGCCGCTGTTAATTCAGCAAGAGATGCTTTTGCATATATGAAAAATACAATACCAGACCTTATATTATTAGATTATCGTATGCCTAATATGACAGGTGGAGAAATGCTTGAAATTATGAGAACAATGCCAGAGCTTGCTTCAATTCCAGTATATTTTGTCACATCGGTAGTTGATAAGTCGGTCATGTTACAATGTATGTTATTTTATCCACAAGGTTATCTTTTAAAGCCATTAGGAAAGGAAGAACTGTTGCAAGTTGTTGATGGCTTCTTTGCAAGTAAATCAAAAAATTAAGCTTTATATGAACATGAGAGTAGTTTAGTTATGAAAGACTTTCTAAGACGAAAATGGCAAGTTATATTGTATTTCATATTATTATTCTTATCAAGTGTATTAATTCTTACAACGGTTGGTCATGGTGAAAATAATAAGTTTGATATGGAACGTGGCGTGCAAATGGCTGATGATTGGTCTTATGATATGCTTAATGGAAAGACGGGTAAGACAAAGTTACCTGCTATGTTGCCAGATACAGATACGGGTAAAATGATATTGTCGAATGTACTGCCTAATATACAAAATGATATGTCGTTTTTCTTTAAGGCAAGACATACAAATGTACGAATTATTATTGGCGATGAAGTAGTATATGACCAGCTTAGCAAAACACATGAAAAGGATACATGGCTTAATATGCCCGGCTCGGTTTATGTTGAAGTTCCGATTTCAAGGTCAGACTCTGGAAAAACAATAGTTATTGAGTCTTATGGCAGCATTAAAAGATATTTAATTAATCCGGGACATACATTTTTGGGCGATAGAGATTCTTTTTTCTTGTCAATATGGAATAGTAAGTTCATATCTATACTATGTGCATTTGCCTTGTTAATATTTGCAATTGCGTTGCTTATTGCTTGGATAATAGTAACTTATGTAGCTCATTTAAGATTTAATGAAGGGTTATGTCTTTCACTTTTTACGTTATCAATTGCTTTGTGGTTATTTACAGAAACGCAATTTAATCAATTTATGTTTAAAAATACATCGTTTATAACAGTTACGGCATATGAAATATTAATGCTTACACCAGTGCCTATTGTGTTATTATTTTCTTATGGTGGAAGACCTAAAAAGATTAAAAGAGCAGCAATAATAGCCGCAGTAATTCCTATGGGTGTATGGATTATTAATAATACCTTACATTTACTAGGAATAGTATGCTTAGGTCATACACTTAAGTTTACACAGGCAATGTTATTTGTAGATGTATTTTTTATAGCTGGAATACAATTTGCTGATATTATTCATATTCGTTCACGAAAAAATGAATATCGTGGAGTGTTTTGGGAAGTTCCGCTAGTTGGAGTAAGTATTCTTTTACCATTAGCTATTATAGAGCTTTTAAAATATATGTTTACAATTAATAAGTATCCTAATGATGGCATATTAATTACAATTGGAATTATGTGTTATATATTAGCACTTTCAGTAGATTCAGGGCTTAGAGTATATTATGCTAATATTAATATTAAAGCAGCTTCAGAAGAAAAGACACGTTTCCTTGCCAATATGAGTCACGATTTAAGAACTCCGCTTAATGCAATTTTAGGTTTTAATGAAATGATACTTAGAGAGTCACAAGATGATAAGATAACTTCTTATTCTTCAAGTATTCAAAGTGCTGGTGACTCTATGAAGGAGATTATAAATTCTATTCTTGATATAAGTAAGATTGAGTCAGGAAAGCTTGAGATTTATTCAGTAGAGTATAATACAATTCAACTGCTTGACAATGTTATAAGCATAACAGAAGCTATTGCACAAAAGAAAGGGCTTACATTTATTGCAGATATAGATGGCAATTTGCCAGAAGTGCTTATTGGTGATGAGATACACATAAGACAGATTCTTCTTAACATACTTAACAATGCTGTTAAATATACAGATAAAGGAACGGTTACATTTACTGTTAAAATCCTTGAATCATAAAGTACAATGCCACTTCGCCACATTTATTTTTCTGTAAAGGATACAGGTATTGTTTCTAACTTGCTTAAGGCAATGAACAGTGAAATTCAAGTACAGTCAGAGTATGGTAAAGGTTCGAACTTTTATTTTACACTTGAACAGTGCGTTGTAAATGATAACAATATAGGTTCATTTGAGCAAAAGCGAAAGAGTCTTATGACTGAAAATATGAACTATACAGGGTTTGTTGCACCTAACGCAAGGATACTTATAATTGATGACCTTGAAATTAACTTAAGTGTTGCCTGCGCACTTCTTGAACATTTGCAAATGCAAATAGATACAGCTCAATCGGGTAGGATTGCAATTGAAACAGAACAAGAACTTTTAGATTTTCTAAAGCGAGCTAAAGTGGTAGCAGAACATTTTGATATGATGGAATTTATGGCTATTGAAGAAGAAGCAAGTGATTGGGACGTTGAAGAACATAACAAAGAAGTGTATAATAAAATGATGGGATTTATCAAAAATACAGCATTTCTTGATGCTAAAAGATTTCTTGATGAGTTGGGAATATAAAGCACAGTGTTATATGCTAATGAGCTTTGTACATATTGCCGATAATATAAATATATTTATAATTAGTAATGAGTTAATTGGATTGTAAATATTCATTTAACTAGAAAGGGTGGAATTGATGAAGATAAATAATAACAGTGATTATTCAATATTGTACAAAGCAGTATGTTTAACTCTAATGAAACACAAAAAAACAAATAAAATAACAGCAGATAAAGTTAAAGAAGCCAATGAAAAAGCACAACAAGCAAAGACACCCATACAAAGATATAAAGAGGGACGTTATAATTGTCCTTATTCAGAATATGCAGATGCCTCTGGAACTATAGTTTATAATGGTGTTGTATTTCAGTGTGACTCAGAAAAGAATAGACTATGTTTAGGTGATGTAACAAACCTTAAGAATTGTCTTACAATACATCTTAAAAGGGGAAGTCTTGTAGTAAACAAAAACAATTTATCACAGCTTAGCGATGCTATTGGAATGTTTTCACCTGAAGATGCCAATATAATAATGCGTGCATTAGCAGAATATCAAAAGGTTAAGGATAAACTTAACGAAATAGAAGATGATAAAATGGGCATAGGTCAGGAAGATACTGATAGTGATAGCAAAGATGAGAGTACAAGTTCTGACAGTGAAAATACTTATCATGTATTAAAGGGAAGCTTTGATGTAAGTGAGCTTGCCGAAAATCAAAAAGAACAGCAAAAAGAAAGTAGTGAAAAAATAGAGAAGAAATCTATAGAAGACTTACAAAAGAAACAAGAAGAATTGATTGATGAAAATTTAACAAAAGAAAAGTTAAAGGAAGAAAAAATCGCTGATATTACAGAAGAAATGATAGAAAGACTATTGGCATAGTTTTATTAAGATTTGACATTAGACCATGTGTTGCTGCATACATTACACATGGTCTTATATAAATTGTAGTATGCAGAAATGAGGAAGATTATGAATATTAAGGAAGCAACACGCGAAATGAAAGCAGATAGTTATAAAATGGCAGGACTTTCACTAGAGGTAAGAAATAACATTTTAGCGAATGTAAAGAATGCTTTAATTGAAAATAAAGATAAAATATTTGAAGCAAATAATAAGGACTTGCAGGCAGCAGATAGTTTAGGCATTGCACAGTCTGTTAAAAAAAGACTTAAATTTGATGAGCATAAGCTTTCTGATGTAACAAATGGAATTGATGAGCTTATACGCCTAGACGACCCTGTAGGAAAAATACAGTTAAAAAGACAGCTTGACGAAGGGCTTAATCTTTATAGAGTGTCTTGTCCGATTGGTGTTATTGGAATTATATTTGAAGCAAGACCAGACGCACTTGTGCAGATATCTTCTTTGTGTATTAAGAGTGGCAACTGTGCCGTATTAAAGGGTGGCAAGGAAACAGCTAATACTAATAAAGTGTTATTTGACATTATATATAAAACAGCAATAGATAATGGCGCACCAAAGGGGTGTATGTTACAGGCAGAGCAGCATAATGAGATAGATGAGCTTCTTGAATGTAATAAATCAGTTGATTTGCTTATTCCAAGAGGTTCTAATAAGTTTGTTCAGTATATTATGAACAACACTAAAATTCCAGTTATGGGTCATGCTGATGGAGTGTGTCATATATACGTTGATGATAAAGCTGATATAGATAAGGCAATACCAATAATTGTAGATGCTAAAACACAATATACGGCTGCTTGTAATGCTACAGAAACACTTCTTGTCAATAGAAAGATTGCAAAAGAAGCAATTCCAGTTATTGCAAAGGCTTTAACTCAAAAAGGTGTTAAGCTTCATGGAACAAAAGAAGTAGCTGATTATGTAGCTTGTGAATATATGAGTGATGAAGACTTTAATACAGAATATCTTGACCTTGCTATATCAATTAAGCTTGTAGATAATGTAGATGAAGCAATAGAACATATTAATAAGTTTGGCTCACATCACACAGATTGTATTATTACAGAAGATAGAGAAGTTGCAGATAAGTTTATGCAGATGGTAGACTCGGCAGGAGTATACAAGAATTGTTCTACACGTTTTGCAGATGGATTTAGATATGGCTTTGGAGCAGAAGTAGGAATAAGCACAAGTAAAATTCACGCAAGAGGTCCAGTTGGGCTTGAAGGGCTTGTTACATATAAGTATAAGCTGTATGGTGATGGAAATATTGTTGGTGATTATGCAGATGGGAAAAAGCAATTCCATTTTAAAGATATATGTTAATTTCAACAATATCAAAAAACACATCATTTATCGTGTGTAGCAATAAGGTGTGTTGTAAATAATAAATCAGATTACTAATTTGTTTAATTGACAAAAGTGATGATATATAGAAAGGCAGAGCAATATGGAAACAAAAATACTACAAGACAAGCTAAAAGTTTTAGATAATGAATTTGTACAAAAAAATAATGAAAAAGTTCAAACAGAGAGAATGTTTCTTGATGTGCTTTGTAGGAATTACACAACGGTAAATTATGTAGATTTAAAATCTAATATAGCAAAAACACTAAAGGTAGATAAAAGTGCAAATGCGGCAAAAATTTTACCTGATACAGTTAGTCAAAAAATTAACTATAAAGAAATTATTAAAAGTTATTGTGATAAATTTGTAGTAGGCAAAAAGGAATTTTTAGAAGTTATGCAGCCAGAGCATCTTTTAAATAAACTTACAAAGGCAGAAAAGTTTGTTTATCGCTATGAGAGTGTACCTAATAAAGCAGGTCATAAACATTTTGAAGTCCATGTTGTTCGTGTAAATGAAAATGAATTTGATGGTACAGCGATTGTTGCATTTTGTCATATTGATGATATTATTGCAAAGGAAATACAGTATCAGCTCAAATTAGAAAAGACAGCATATAGTGATGTGCTTACAGGTATTGGCAATCGTACAGCCTTTCGTAAAGAACTTATTGAGTGCGAGATTTATAAAAATGCAGGTTGTGTAGTTGCTGATATAAATAATTTAAAGTTATGTAATGACAGATATGGTCATCAAGAGGGAGATAAGATTATTGCAGATGCTGCCGAATGTATTAGTAAAGCTTTTGAAGAAGTTGGAAAGTGTTATAGAATTGGTGGGGATGAGTTTTGTGTATTGATACATGATGTAGAAATATCAAGCTTACTTTTAGCATTAGAAAAAATGGAAGAGTTTATCGCACAGAAAAATAAAACTAGAATAATGCAGTTATCAATAGCAGTTGGATATTCTATTCGAGAAAATGAACAAGAAAGCATGGAACAACTTTTTAACAGAAGTGATGAAATGATGTATGATGTTAAACATCAAATGAAAAAAGCTTTTCCTGTTTATCGTGAAGAACGTATTAAGAATTACTTAAGTGTATTAAAAATTTTGAGCAAATCTACTGATGATTATTTATTTTTATTTGATATAACAAAGGATGAAACTTGGTTTTTGGGAGATATATATAAAAAATATGCAATACGAGATAAAGGGATACCAACAAATACTATACAAGAAATGGTAGCTATTACTCATAAAGCAGATAGAAAGATGTTAATAGAAGACTTAGAACAAGTTACAAAAGGGAAAAAAGATAAGCATGATATGGATTATCGTTGGATAAATAGAAATGGTGAAATTGTATGGATTAGTTGTCGTGCAACTGTAGTAAAGGATGACAAAGGCAAGCCATTTGTACTTATAGGGAGAGTATCAGATACTTCTTTACGTTATTTATACCATTCACTTACAAAGTTATTCAATAAAGAGAAAATGTTGATGGATTTGAAAAAAGGGCTTTTTGGTAGTGACTTTGGATATTTTATGTTTGTTGCAATAGACCATTTGGGAAGTATTAATCTTAAACATGGTAGAAATTATGGTGATAAGATTATAAAAGAATGTGCTATGGTGCTTGAAGATAATTCAAAGCTAGAAAATATATGGCACGTTGAAAATAATTGTTTTGCATTATATCTTGATGTTGACACTGAAGAAAAAGTGCGTGAAGTGTATGATGATTTATTAGACAAATTGTCTGATATATGTACCATTTCAGCAGGAGTTGTAAAAAACAGCAAAGAGATGTTTAAAGATGAAAATAATCTATATGCTTGTGCTGAAATGATGCTTGAAAAAGCAAAGCATATTGAAATTAAAACGATAATATTCTTTTCACAAGAAGATTTACAGCAAAGAATTAAGAAGTTACAATTCCTTGAAGAAATGCAGGAAAGTGTTAAAAATGGTTGTGAAGGTTTTTATTTGTGTTATCAACCACAAGTAAAGACAGGAAATTATAAATTGTTTGGAGCAGAAGCACTTTTGCGATATCATTCAAAAAAGCAAGGTGAGGTTTATCCTGATGAATTTATACCACTACTTGAACAGTCTAAACTTATTAATCAAGTAGGAATGTGGGTATTAGAAGAAGCATTAAGTCAGTGTAAGCAATGGAGAGAAATAAAGCCAGATTTTCACATTAGTGTTAATTTTTCAGCGGTTCAGTTAAAAGAAAAAGACATAGGAGATAAAGTCCTTAATACTTTAGATAAAATAGGACTTTTGGGAAGTGCGCTTACAATTGAGATTACGGAGTCTACACAATTGTCAAGTATAAGAGATTTAAAGACTACCTTTAAGCTTTGGATGGATGCAGGAATTGAATTGTCAATTGATGACTTTGGAACAGGATATGCAAGTATGAGTTATTTAAAGGAATTAAATGTCAATGAAATTAAAATTGACAAATTATTCGTTCAAGGCGTAGAGGAGTCAACTTATAATTATAGACTTATTGGTAATATTATAGAGTTTGCAAAAAATAACTCTATTCGTATCTGTTGTGAAGGTGTTGAAGATATGCGTGAATTAACAGTGCTAGAGGGTTTAGCACCAAATCTAATACAAGGTTATCTATTTGCAAAGCCATGTGAAAAGCAGGAATTTGAAAATCATTTTGTTAATGAAAAGAGTAAAGCATATCAAGAGTATGAAGAATTTGTTCAAAAAATATACAGATATAAAGGTAGAATGCACACAGTATATTTTGATACAAAGAATATTTTAAGAGAAACACTTCTGGGCTTGTGGATTATACGAATAAAGGAAGATGATAATTATTATGAAATGCACGCAGACGAAACAATGGAAAAAGTTATTTGTGTAGATAGGAAATATACGCCGAAGGAATGTTATGATTTTTGGTTTAATCGTATAAAAGATGGCTATAGTGAGTATGTTGCTTCTAATGTAAAACGAATGATAGAAACAGGTAAGGTTATACAACTTCAATATCCCTGGATACACCCAATTTATGGAGAGGTAATAGTTCGTTGTACAGGAAAACGTGTTGAAGATACTGATGGAATGGTGACATTAGAAGGATATCATAGAATTGTAAGTAATATTGAAAGTTCTGTGTCAGAACTTTGATTATAAGAGTTTAATTGTAAAAGAAGTTTTAATAAATTAAAACTTCTTTTTTTTATTGTATCGACAATAAAAATAAACCACCTGCTATGCAGGTGTGTTCCCAAACAGCT
>URYE01000093.1 GCA_900551945.1 uncultured Eubacterium sp.
GAGAAACATGCTTTGCGAGTTTCTCAAGTTATCGCGACAGTCGCCAAGGTCTTGTGCAAGCACAGACTTTGGCTCGTTGTTCGCGTAAATCAATGCGACATCGTGTCGCTGATTGCTTTACCGTACCTCCATGTGCGGTCATAACTGATGGTGTTTGATTTAACGTAATTAGGAAAGGAAAAGGTTATGAATGTAGAAGAAAAAAGACAGCACGAAAAACAAGTATTAACTACTATGTGTAAGATATATTGTAAGGGTAATCATGGTAAGTTAAAAGATGGTAAGCTGTGTCCAGAATGTCAAGAATTATTAGATTATGCACTTTTTAGAACAGATAAGTGTCCATTTATGGAAACAAAGACATTTTGTAGTGCGTGTAAAGTACATTGTTATACGAAAGAAAAGCAGGAAAAAATAAGACAGGTTATGAAGTATGCAGGTTCTAGAATGTTACCAGTTCACCCAATACTTACAATTAGGCATGGAATGGTAACAATGAAAAGTGTACGTCAAAAGAAAAAAGATAAAAAACAATAAATAATATTAAAATAAAATTTTACATCAGATATTAAGAATGGAGAACATTATGTTTCATAAAAGATTACTAAGTGAGTTTAAAGAGAATAAAAAGCTCGTTATAGGCATGGTGTTGACACAGTGGATATCACTTCTTGCAAATATTGTGCTTATTTATTCAATGGCTGACTTTATTATGAAAATATTTAAAGAAAATGTCAGTCAAAACGATATTTATATGCTTGCAGTAATAGCCATTATGGTATTTATTGTAAGAGCAGTTATGACAAATCTAAACAGCAGTATGTCGTTTAAGGCTTCTACCGATGTTAAGAAGCGTTTAAGAGAGATGATATTTGAAAAGCTTATGAAGCTTGGAAGCAGTTATAAAGAAAAGATACAGACAGCAGAAGTTGTACAGATTAGTACAGAAGGCGTTGAGCAGTTAGAGATATATTTTGCAAAATACGTTCCACAGTTTTTTTACAGTTTACTTGCACCACTTACACTGTTTTTCGTTGTAGGAAGAATGAGCCTTAAAGTAGCAGTAGTGTTGCTTATATGTGTTCCATTAATTCCAATGTCAATTGTAGCAGTTCAAAAGTTCGCTAAGAAAATGTTAAATAAATACTGGGGTACATACACAGAACTTGGAGATACATTTCTTGAGAGTGTACAAGCTCTTACTACGTTAAAAATATATCAGGCTGATGAAAGATATGCAAAGAAAATGGATATGGAAGCCGAGAAGTTTAGAAAAATTACAATGCGAGTTCTCATAATGCAGCTTAATTCTGTAAGTATTATGGATTTGGTAGCTTATGGCGGAGCAGCACTTGGAATAATCCTTACAGTTATAGAGTGGCAGGCTGGAAGATTAGACCTTGCACAAAGCTTTTTTATCATTATGATATCTGCTGAATTTTTCTTACCATTAAGACTTTTAGGTTCATTTTTCCATATAGCTATGAATGGTAATGCAGCGGCAAATAAGATTTTTAAGCTTCTTGATTTTGAAGAACCAACAGAAAACACGGCTACAAAGTGGAGTATGGGAGATATTGTATGTGAAAATATAAGCTACACATATCCAGATAAAAAAGAAGCTGTTTTAAATGATATATCATTTGTAATACCAGAAAAGCAGCTTACAGCAATTGTAGGTGAGTCAGGGTGTGGAAAGAGTACATTTATTTCACTTCTTATGAAAGATAGAGGTGACTACAAAGGAAAAATAAGTATAGGTGGAAATGAATTAAAAGCTATTTCAAGTGATGTGCTTAGAAAAAATGTGACAAGAATACCACACGATGCGTATATATTCTATGGAACACTTTATGACAATCTTAAAATGGGCAATCCAAATGCAGATGAAAATGCAATGTATAATGCTTTAAAGCTTGTAGATATGTATTATACAGTTTGTGAAAAGGGCGGTCTTAATATGCAGATTGAAGAAAAGGGAGCAAACCTTTCTGGCGGTCAGAAGCAACGAATTGCGATGGCAAGAGCTATTCTTCACGACACAGATATATATGTATTTGATGAAGCAACTTCAAATGTTGACGTAGAAAGTGAAAATAAGATAATGGAAGTTGTAGATAAACTTTCAAAGACAAAGACAGTAATTGTAATATATCACAGACTTGCCAACGTTAAAAATGCTGACAATATCATTGTGTTAAAAGATGGAAAAGTATTAGAGCAGGGCAATCACAAATCCCTTATTGAAAAAAACGGACATTATGCAAAGCTTTACAGTACACAAAGTAAGTTAGAAGCTGTTATGAATTATCAATTAAATGAAAGCGGGGTGTAAGTTAATGGATAAGAAAAGAAATGGTTTTCAAGTCATGTTAGGACTTATAGGTATGATAAAACCAATGCTTGGAATAATGCTTCTTGCAATTATCATGGGTTGTATTGGTAATTTTATGGCAATATCCATTACAATTCTTGGCGGTTACGGACTTATGGGCGTAGCAGGGCTTTATGATAATATGGCAGTAGGAACGATTCTTGTACTTGCCGTTGTATTAGGCGTTATGCGAGGCCCTTTAAGATATGCGGAGCAGGCGTGCAATCACTACATTGCATTTAAACTTCTTGCAAGAATACGTCACATGGTATTTAAAGCACTTAGAAAGCTTGCACCGGCAAAACTTGAAGGTGAAAAAAAGGGTAATCTTGTATCAATTATAACAAGTGATATTGAGCTTTTAGAAGTGTTTTACGCACATACTATTTCACCAATAATGATTGCTTTTATAGTATCACTTTTAATGAGTATATTTATTGGTATGAAAAGTGCAGTACTTGGAATTATTGCAGCCGTATTTTATGTAATCGTTGGTGTAGTAATACCGATTATTAATAGTAAGCTGGGTCAAGCTACAGGTCAAGAATATAGAAAAGAATTTGGTGAACTTAATACTACAGTTCTTGACAATCTTTATGGACTTGAAGAAATACTTCAATACCAACAAAATGACAACCGTTTAAATGATATGAAAAAGAAAACAGAAAGTCTTGAAAAGCTTAATGAGTCTTTAAAGAAAAGTGAATCAAAGCAAAAAATAATAACAGACATTGTAATATTATCAGCAGGACTTGTAATGCTTGGCTTAGCTTATATGCTTGAAAGCAAGGGTGCAATTACGACAACTGATGTGGTAATTAGTGTTATAGCAATGATGAGTTCTTTTGGTCCAACCGCTGCGTTGTCAGCACTTTCTAACAATCTTCACCACACACTTGCAAGTGGTAATCGAGTTCTTAATCTTTTAGAAGAAGAACCTATAACTGATGAAATTGTAAATGGACAAGATTTTGTTAAGTCAGATATTAAGTGTGAAAATATAACATTTGCATATCCTAATTCTGATAAGGTTATTTTAAGTGATTTTAGTCATACTTTTAAGGAAAATGCAATTCATGGAATTTTAGGTAAGAGTGGTTGTGGTAAATCAACACTTCTTAAACTTCTTATGAGATTTTTTACAATTGATAAGGGTAGTATTGAGTATGGCAATAAAAATGTCAATGATATTAAGACTTCTTCATTAAGAAGTAATATAGCTTATGTAACTCAAGAAACATTTCTTTTTCAGGATACAATAGAAAATAACATAAAGGTTGCTAAGGAAAATGCTACAAGAGAAGAAGTACAACAGGCTTGTAAAAAAGCTTCTATACATAATTTTATAGAGTCATTACCTAATGGATATGACACAATGCTTGCTGAGCTTGGCGACTCTATTTCGGGTGGTGAAAGACAAAGAATAGGTCTTGCAAGGGCATTTTTGCACAATGGAAATATTATTCTTCTTGATGAGCCTACAAGTAATATTGATAGTCTTAATGAAAGTGTAATACTTAATAGTATTAAAAATGAAAGCGAAGGAAAGACAATAATTCTCGTGTCACATAGACAGTCAACGATGGGAATAGCGGAGGAAGTGTTGGAATTTTAATATTTTAAAAGAGTTATGTTGTGAAAGATAGCAGTAGGATATAAACAAAAACACACCAATGAAAAAACAAACATCTATATTTGTATGTAATCATCGAACAAAGGTGTTCGCTGTTGTCGTACAAATATAGATGTTTATTTTTTAAATGGTGCATTTCATTGTTTTATATCCTACTGCTATCTTACTGTAGTTTTTAGGCTAAAAGCAAAATATTAAAATTAGCACCAGACTTCGTTTGCAATTTCTTTTACTAGTTTTAATTTTGCCCATTGTTGGTCTTGTGTGAGTTTGTTTCCTATTTCGCAGGAAGCGAAACCGCATTGTGGGCTTAAGTAAAGGCGGTCGAGTGGAATGTATTTTGCGGCTTCGTGTATTCTTTTTATTACTGTTTCTTTGTCTTCAAGTTCTGGACTTTTTGTTGTTATAAGACCGAGAACTACTTTTTTGTCGTCAGAAACTTTAGCAAGTGGAGCAAAGCCGCCTGACCTTTCATCATCATATTCAAGGAAAAGTGCGTCAACATTTTCCTTAGCGAATACATAGTCGGCAACGCTGTCATAAGGGCCACTTGTAAAGAATGTAGAGTGATAGTTACCACGACAAATATGAGAAGTAATTACCATGTCATTTGGTCTATTTTCAAGAGCAAGGTTATTAACTTCTAAAAGTTGAGCCTTAACAGCTTCTAAATCTAAACCGAGTGCCTGATATCTTTGTTTTGCTGAGTCACCAACAACAGCACCCCAAGTACAGTCGTCAAGCTGTAGATTGCGACAACCTGCGTTATAGAACTGCTTTATTACATCTTGATAAGCAACACCAATATCGTGAATTAATTCTTCATTAGTTGCGTAATATTTTCTTGTAGTTTCAAGATTTTGTGGAACAATCATTTGTTGGAACATCTGAGCAGGAGCAGGAATTGTGTATTTTGCAACAGTATTTTCATCTTCAAATTGTTTTAAAAACTTGAAATATTCAACAAATGGGTGTGGCTTTGCCTTTACTTTTCCAGTAAGGAATGTATCTTCAAGAAGTGCAAGCTCTGCGTTAAATGCAACTCCACCGCCGTTTTGTTCATGTGCTACACCGTCAAATCCCCACATGAAATCAAGGTGCCAATAAGTACGCCTAAATTCTCCGTCTGTTATAATGTGAAAACCTAATTCCTTTTGTTTTGCAACAACATCACATATAGCTTTATCTGTTATTTTATCTAATTCTTCTTTACTTAAATTTCCTAAATTATAAGCTTCTTTAGCATCTTTTAATTCTTGTGGTCTTAAAAAACTTCCTACAAAATCATATCTAAATGGTGTCTTAATCATTTTTATATCCTCCGCTTTGTTATATTAACCTGTTTGGTATGGTGATACTCTATCACAATATTTGTAATACGAAAAATACAAAAAAGTTTAGGTTATCCATAGTCTTAAACTATGGATAGAGTACTTGTTTTACAGCTTGAATGTAGGAGGTGGCATATCTAGTAAGCATAACATTTTTATGTTTGATTAATCCAATCTTCATATAACAGTCAGTTTGTAGTGGTTTTGCAATAATATTTTCACCGTTTAACTTTTGGTCAATAATTCCTGAACTTACAGTAAAGCCGTTAAGTCCTATTACAAGATTAAAGAGAGTTGCTCTATCACGAACTTGTATGTTTTTGGGAAAGTCGAGAACACTTAAAAATTCTTCAGAAAAATAAAAAGAATTGCGTTCACCTTGTTCAAATGTAAGATAAGGATATTGTTGTAAATCGTTAATAGTCACAATGTCTTTATCAGCAAGTGGGTGTTGTTTGCAAATAAAGACGTGAGGTTTTGCAATAAATAATTCTTCAAATATAAGATTGTTCTTTTTTATAAGTTTTGATAGCACTTCTTCGTTATGGTCTGACAAGTATAAAATACCTAGTTCACTTTTTCCATGAGCAACATCGTCAATGATTTCACCTGTCTGAGTTTCTCTTAAGATAAAATCATATTGATTAGCATCATATTGTTTTACTACATCGACAAAAGCATTGACAGCAAAGGAGTAGTGCTGACACGATACACAGAACTTAGGAGCTTTATTGTTGGCATTGCCAAAATGTTGTTTCATTATGTCAGCTTGTTCTAATAACATTCTAGCATAGGATAGGAGTTCTTCACCGTCTTTTGTAAGCACGACACCTTTTTTGTATCTAACAAAAGCTGTTATATTCATTTCATTTTCAAGAGTGTGAATAGCATTACTAAGGCTAGGTTGTGATATAAATAATTTTTCTGCTGCCTGTGTAATATTGCCACATTCAGCGACAGTAATAAAGTAATTTAATTGTTGTAAAGTCATAGTGCCTCCAAGAGTGTATATTGTTCTTAAATTTTTGTATTTTACACTTTTGGGTATTAAAGATATCATTAGTATATAAACACACACACCAGTAAAAGTACAGCCAGCGCAATTTGTATGCCATCATCGAACAAAGATGTTTGCTGTTGTCATACAAATTGTGCTGACAGTTCTTTTAATGGTGCATTTAGTTTATATACTAATGCTATCTTACGTAAGGTTTTTTTAATGCAAAATACGAAAATTTAAGATATGTTTTTTAGTTGGTTTGAATTTATTTTTTAAATTAAGAAAAAATTTTCTTGTTCTTTGGTATAATGTTGATTAATTATATTTGTATTGATAACTGCATATATGTTGGTATAAAGAAATCTAGTATATAAAAATTATTTATTGTGTGGCTTGCTAATACATTAATATTTTTGGATTAAAAACTGAATATTTTAGCAAGTGCATTAAATATACTTGTTTATAATAGTGTATGCTTCATATAGTTGTTCATACGATGTACGGCAATTGGCAGGGCTGGTTGATGGAAGTTCGATAATTTCTATTCCTGTATTTTTAAGGCAGTATTTATTATATAAACTTTCAGCTTTTTTTCCAGTTGCAAATATAGCTGTTACATTAGAATTGTCTAAAATATAATTAATATCATTAGCAACAGGATTTTTAATACTGCTATCGTCAGCACCATTAATATCACAACTTTTCAAAACGTCCCACAGTGCAATTTTATTTTTTATAAGAAAATCAATTTTTTCTTGTATAGTAGTAGGAATGACTTCTTTTCTAACATCAGCTACAACTTTCCAAAAGCGATTGCGTGGATGACCATAGTAAAAACCAACCTCCCTAGATTTAGGTGACGGCATAGTGCCAAGCATTAAAATTTTAGAATTTTCATCAAATATAGGCTCAAACTGGTGTATAACTCTTTCCATAAATAATCTCCAATCTGTAGTAAATATATATTTATTTAGTTTAATAATTAACTAATACCAATTTAACATTTTTAGTGAGTTTTTAAAATGGTTTTTCTTTTTTAATTATAACATACATCAATCAACTAAAAGTGGATAAAGAAATTCAAAAGGTTGATAGCTAGTATAAAGATAGTGTTATATAATAAGCTCAATGAAAGAAATGCTTTTTAGGAGGAATACGAAAATGGCAGCAGCAAGAATTTTTTATCAACAGGATTGTAACGTATCATTATTAGAAGGAAAGACAATCGCAATCATTGGTTATGGTAGCCAGGGACATGCACATGCTCTTAATCTTAAAGAATCAGGATGCAACGTAATCGTTGGTCTTTATGAAGGTTCTAAGTCATGGAAGAGAGCAGAAGAACAGGGCTTTAAAGTATATACAGCAGCAGAAGCAGCAAAGCAGGCAGATATCATCATGATACTTATCAACGATGAATTACAGGCTAAGTTATATAAAGAATCAATTGAACCAAACCTTGAACCAGGTAATATGTTAATGTTTGCTCATGGTTTCAACATTCACTTTGGTCTTATCAAAGCACCAAAGGGCGTAGATGTAACAATGATAGCACCTAAAGCTCCAGGTCATACAGTAAGAAGTGAATATCAGGCAGGAAAAGGAACACCTTGTCTTGTAGCTGTAGAACAAGATGAAACAGGTAAGGCACTTGATATGGCACTTGCTTATGGTGCTGGTATCGGTGGAGCAAGAGCTGGTATTCTTGAAACAACATTCAGAACAGAAACAGAAACAGACCTCTTTGGTGAGCAGGC
>URYE01000094.1 GCA_900551945.1 uncultured Eubacterium sp.
TGATATTATCAACAATTAGGTCTTTAATTTCTAATAGATTTCTTTACCCCTAAGTAAAGTTTAGAACCTATTTTTATGCTAATATTGTATTTTTTAAAGAAATCCCACTAAAATAGTATAAATTGTATGAATTAGTAGTTGACAATCTCGAAAAATAATGTATTATTATATCATACTATTTAGATAGGAATAATTAAGAAAAGGGGACACATATGAAATTCAATACAGCATTATTGCATGGAGATTTTAGAGGTGATAAAGTAACTGGTTCTACATTAACACCTATATATCAGTCAAGTGCATTTGAACATAAAACAGCAGAAGAACTTGAAAAGATATTTCATAATCAGGCTCCAGGATATTCATATACAAGAATAGCTAATCCGACAATAGACGCATTTGAAAAGAGAATGACAGCTTTGGAGGGCGGAGTAGCAAGTGTTGCTTGTGCTTCTGGAATGGCAGCTCTTTATAATGCTTTTTGTAATATATTAAGAGCAGGCGATGAGATTGTATCAAGTGCTAGTCTTTATGGTGGAAGCATAGACCTGTTTAGAGATTTAGAAAGCTTTGGAATTACAACACGTTACGTTGAAAATAACAATTGGGAACAATTTCAAGAAGCAACTAACGAACATACAAGATTGTATTTTGCTGAAACAATAGGTAATCCAAGACTTGATGTTACAGATATTAAGACACTTTCAGAGCTTGCACACAAGAATGGTGTACCACTTATTATTGATAATACAGTAGCTACAGCTTATCTTGTAAAGCCACTTAGTTTAGGCGCTGACGTTGTAGTTAATTCAACATCTAAATATATTAATGCAAATAGTAGTGCAATATCTGGTGTTATAACAGATGGTGGAAAGTTTAAGTGGGATATTGAAAAGTATCCGAGCATGAAAGACTTTAAGAAGTTTGGCCCATTTGCTTATACAGCTAAGTTAAGAAATGGACTTTTTAGAAATACAGGTGCTTGTCTTTCGCCACAAAATGCTTTCTATAATAGCATTGGTATGGAAACACTCGGTCTTAGAATGGAACGCATTTGTAGCAATGCAAGAAAACTTGCTGAGTTTTTCAATTCAGAATACAGTGATATAACAGTTAATTATCCGGGACTTGAAAATAGCAAGTGGCATGATATATCAAAGGAACAGTTTGGAGAAAACGCAGGTGGAATTATTACAATAAGAACTGGAAGCAAAGAAAAAGCATTTGGAATAATTAATGCACTTAAACTCCCACTTATAGTATCTAATATAGGTGATACTAAGACACTTGTTATCCATCCAGAATCTACACTTAACGTACATAGTACAGAAGAAGAAAAAAAGACTGCTGGTGTATTTGATGATTTAATAAGAATTAGTGTGGGAATTGAAGATATAGAAGACCTTATCGAAGATTTCAGACAGGCAATTAATTCTGTTGAAAATATGTAATTCGTAATTAGAAAATATTGATATATATACATTACTTATTATATAATATCGACGATAATATTAAGTTTTAATACATAAAGCAGAAAAGAGGTAAAATATGGCGAAAATTGATTACGCATCATTAAAAAAAGGTGGTTTTATGAGACAGAAGCAAAAAGGTTTCTTCTCATTAAGAGTTCAAGTTGTAGGTGGTAATCTTACAGCAGAAAACATTAAAGCTATCGCAGAAGTATCTGAAAAGTACGGTAAAGGTTATGTACATATGACATCAAGACAAGGTATTGAAATACCATTTATTAACTTTGAAGATATTGAACAAGTAAGAGCCGAACTTGCAGATGGTGGTGTAAAGCCGGGGGTATGTGGTCCAAGAGTAAGAACTGTAACAGCTTGTCAGGGTAATGCAGTCTGTCCTAGTGGCTGTATTGACTCTTATGATATCGCACAAAAGCTTGATAGTCATTATTTTGGTAGAGAACTTCCACATAAGTTTAAGTTCGGTGTTACAGGTTGTCAGAATAACTGTCTTAAGGCAGAAGAAAATGATATCGGCGTTAAGGGCGGTATGAAGGTTAATTGGGTACAGGATAAATGTATCAACTGTGGAGTATGTGAAAAGGCTTGTCGTGAGGGTGCAATTAAGTGTACAGGAACAGAAGTTATAGTTGACCAGTCAAAATGTACATACTGCGGAAGATGTGCAAAGGCTTGTCCAACAGAAGCATGGGATACAAAGAGTGGTTTCATAGTTTCATTTGGTGGATTATTTGGTAATCACATATATAAGGGTGAAAATCTTTTGCCATTAATTGAAGACGAAGAAACATTATTTAGAGTTACAGATGCAGCAATTGACTTCTTTGAAGAAAATGCTAATCCGGGTGAAAGATTTAGACTTTTACTTCAAAGAGTTGGAGAAGACGAATTCAGAGAGAAAATTCAAAAAGCTTACGAAGGTAAGTAATTAGAATGGAGAATAAAGATGGAGATAGAAGGAATTAAGATTGATGACCAAGTAGATATTACTGATAAGGTATGCCCACTTACATTTGTTAAAGCAAAGGTTGCATTAGACGAACTTGAAGATGGTGAGGTTATTGCTATTAGAATGAACGATGGTGAGCCAGTTCAGAATGTACCAAGAAGTATCAAAGAAGAAGGTCATCAGATATTAAAGCTTGTTAATAACGAAGATGGTACATATAGCCTTATCGTTAAAAAAGTTGAAGATTAATTAAATTGATTATAGAAATACGATGAAAGGAGAAAGACATGGCAGCAAGAGTAGGTAAAGATGATTTTAAGGAAAAAGTATTAGATAGTACACTTCCGGTACTTATCGACTTTTATTCAGACAGTTGTGTTCCATGTAAGAGAATGACTCCTGTTATAGGCGATATTGAAGACGACAACGAAGGAAAGCTTGCAGTCTACAAGGTAAATATTAACTTTGACGCAGATATCGCAGAGCAATATGAAGTGCAGTCAGTTCCAACACTTGTATTATTTAACAAGGGAAATGAAGTTGCAAGACAGACGGGTGCAGTTAGAAAAGATGCACTTAGTCAGTGGCTTGAAGAAAATTTATCAAAATAATATTTTGTAAATTCATTTAGATATTTATATCTTTAATAAAAAAGTTGAATTAAAACGACAGAAAGAGGAGAAATATGCAGATTATAGTATCAGGAACAAAAAAAGAAGTTAAAGATGGTTTAACATTACCAGAACTTATCGAACTTGAAAATGTTGAAACACCAGAATATGTAACAGTTTCAATTAATGAAGAATTTATCGACAGTGATAAGAAAGCAACAACAGTATTAAAGGAAGGCGATAATGTAGAGTTCCTTTACTTCATGGGAGGTGGAAGCTATGGCATTAACTGATGAACAAATTGAAAGATATTCAAGACATATTATTTTAAAAGAAGTTGGCGCAAAAGGTCAAAGAAAGCTTCTTAATGCAAAAGTATTAATCGTAGGTGCAGGTGGTCTTGGTGCTCCTGCAGCTATGTACCTTGCTGCCGCTGGTGTAGGTACAATTGGAATAGTTGACGCAGATGATGTTGATTTAAGTAATCTTCAAAGACAGATTATTCATCAGACAGCAGATATTGGTAAGGCTAAAGTTAAGTCAGCTAAAGAAACAATTAATGCAATGAACCCAGATGTTGTTGTTAATACATATAGAGAATTCCTTACAAGTGAAAATATAATGGATATCATTAAGGATTATGATTTCATTATTGATGGAACTGATAATTTCCCTGCTAAGTTCCTTATTAACGACGCTTGTGTAATGGCTAAGAAGCCATTTTCACACGCAGGTATTATAAGATTTAAGGGTCAGCTTATGACTTATGTTCCAGGAGAAGGACCATGTTACAGATGTGTATTTAAGAATCCACCACCAAAGGATGCAGTACCTACATGCAAGCAGGCTGGTGTTATCGGTGCTATGGGAGGTGTTATTGGAAGCCTTCAAGCAATGGAAGCTATTAAGTACATTACAGGTGTAGGTAAACTTTTAACTGGTTATCTTTTAACTTATGATGCAATCAATCAGGAATTTCATAAAATTAAGCTTCCATCAGACACAGATGGTTGTGCGGTATGCGGAAGTCATCCAACAATTACTGAACTTATTGATTATGAACAGGTTGAATGTACAGACCACATTTAATATATAAAGTTAGACATTATAAAGCTTAAGTATTTACACATATTTACCTCCTCAAATTATTATTTAAGTTTTATAAAATCTATAATATTGCCAATCATTTTACTACTCTAAAAGTGTAAGGTGATTGGCAGACTATTAACTGGTCAAATTAAAGCTTTGATAATAAAGAATATTAATAATTGAAAGGAAATAATGCTGTATGATTTCAATGAATAAATCTGATTATGAACTTATACTTGAACATGCTAAGTCAGTTGTTCCAGAAGAAGCATGTGGACTTATTGCTGGTAGTATTGAAGATGGCAATAAAATTATAAAAAAAGTTTATATTTTAACAAACATCGACCATTCAAACGAACATTTTACACTTGACCCTAAAGAACAATTAGCAGCAGTTAAAGATATGAGAGCTAATGGACTTACTCCACTTGGAAATTGGCATTCTCACCCAGAGTCACCATCAAGACCATCAGAAGAAGATAAACGTTTAGCTTACGACAGCAAAGCTAGTTATATGATACTTTCATTAATGGAAGAAGATAAGCCAGTGCTTAATTCTTTCCATATTGAAGGCGATGTTTCAACAAAGGAAGAACTTGTTATATGTTAGATGTTGTAATTATAGGAAGTGGCCCTGCAGGACTTACTTCTGCTATCTATGCAAAAAGAGCTGAGCTTTCAGTTGTTGTTATAGAAAAAGAGTATCTTGGTACAGGTCAGATAGCTGAGAGCAGTCTAGTTGACAATTATCCAGGAATTCCGGAGACAGATGGTTACAGTCTTGGCGAAGCATTTAGAGAACACGCAGAGCGACTTGGCACAGAATTTATTGAAGCTGAAGTTACTTCTATAGAAAAAAAAGACAATATATTTATTTGTAAATGTGATAACGGTGATACCATTGAAGCTGAAAGTGTTATATTTGCAACAGGTTGTCATCATAGAAATCTTGGAATAGAAGACGAAGCTAAATACACAGGAAAAGGCATATCTTATTGTGCAGTATGTGATGGTGCATTTTATAAGGATAAGACGGCCACAGTAATTGGCGGTGGTGATACAGCCTTAGATGACGCTTTATATCTTTCTGATATATGTAGTAGAGTCAATCTTATTCATAGGAGAGATGAATTTAGAGGTTCAAAGTTGACTCTTGAACGTTTAAAATCAAAAGAAAATGTTAATATTATAACTAAAGCTAATGTTAAAAATATAACAGGTGAGAAGAAAATAGAAAGTATTGTGCTTGATACAGGAGAAATAGTTAATACGGATGGATTGTTTGTAGCAGTTGGAATGGTGCCACAGACAGAACTTTTAAAAGATTTTGATGTATTAGATAACAATGGATATGTAAAAGCACAAGAAGATTGCCGTACATCATGCGATGGCTTGTATGTGGCAGGCGATATAAGAACAAAGAAATTAAGACAAGTAATTACAGCGGCAGCAGATGGTGCTAATGCTGTTCAATCAATAATAAGTCTGCGATAATAATGCGTTTAAAGCGCAGGAATGGAGAAATATATGAAAAATGTAAAAGATAGTGCTGCTGAGTTAATCGGCGGTACACCAATGCTTTTTATTCACAAATATATGAAAGAAGTTAATGTAACACAGGCTTCAATTCTTGCAAAGCTTGAATATTTCAATCCTGCTGGTTCTGTAAAGGACAGAGTAGCACTTTCTATGATTGAAGATGCGGAGGAGAAAGGTATATTAAAGCCGGGAGCTACAATAATTGAGCCAACATCAGGAAATACTGGTATTGGAATTGGTTGTGTGGCAGCAGCTAAAGGTTATAAGGCTATACTTACACTTCCAGAAACAATGTCTGTTGAAAGAAGAAATCTTTTACAGGCGTATGGAGCTGAAATTGTTCTTACTGACGGTTACAAAGGAATGAAAGGCGCAATTGAAAAGGCAGAGGAGTTAAAGGAGCAAATTCCAGGCTCTATCATTCTTGGACAATTTGAAAATCCAGCTAACCCAAAGGCTCATATAGAAACAACTGGCCCAGAAATATGGGAACAGACAGAAGGAAAAGTTGATATATTTGTTGCCGGAGTAGGAACAGGCGGTACTATTTCAGGTGTTGGAAAGTACTTAAAGAGTAAAAATCCTAATGTTAAGATTGTAGCAGTTGAGCCTGCGACAAGCCCTGTGTTGTCAGAAGGAAAGTCTGGCCCACATAAAATTCAAGGAATTGGAGCTGGCTTTGTTCCAAAGACTCTTGATACATCTATATATGATGAGATTATTAAGATTGAAAATGATGATGCTTTTGACGAAGGAAGAAGATTTGCGACATCAGAAGGTTTACTTGTTGGTATTAGTTCTGGTGCGGCGTTAAAGGCAGCTTCTATACTTGCTTCAAGAGAAGAAAATAAGGGAAAGGTTATTGTAGTACTTCTCCCAGACTCAGGTGATAGATATTTATCAACAGCATTATTTTCAAAGGGACATAAATAGATTTTTTTAGTTTGTTTGTGTGTTCCACTAGGTTTTGAGAGATATCAGTATTATATAAATTAAACACACACCAGTGAAAGTACACTTTAATATATTTATATGCCCTCGCCAAACAAGTCTGTTTGTCGCTGTCATACAAATATATTAAAGTGTTCTTTGAATGGTGCATTTATTACTTTATATAATGCTGATATCTTTTTTGGTGTTGGACTCCCTAAAAAAGAGTTTTGAAATTTTTGTATTTGGCATTATAACAAACTTATATAATAGTTTGGTAATAAAATATAATAATAAATGCACTATAAAAAATAATAATCTATAGGAATTAAGCTGTTAAATTTAATTGCGTAGTTAGGACTTTTAGGGTATAATGGTAAAAAAGTCTGATAATTTAGTGCGAATATTGAAATGTTCTATTTATTTATGTGAACAATGAGTTCAAGTTCGTACTTGCACAAGACTTTGGTGATTGTCGTGATAAATTGATAAGCTTGTAGGGAGTGTTTATTATAGTTTCTAAAGATGAAGAACGTAAATACAATTAAAGAGAGGACTTGTTATATGAAGGGCAAATTGGCGATTAGTGTTTCTAAGGATACTATGCTTGCAACAGTAAGTATTGTTCCAGATAATGTTATTGAGGTTACAGAAGAATATATCCTTAAGGAACTTAAAGACTTTGGAATTAAGGCAGGAATTGATAGGAATGTTGTAGCAGCTATGCTTCATAAGGGGGAGTATTATAGTACATATACTGTGGCAGTTGGAAAAAATGCGGTTAATGGTGCTGATGGATTTTATGAATTGGCAATGTTGAAATAGATGGTGTAGTTGAAGCGGCTTATATTGAGTCAGGTAAAGATATAATTATAAAGCATGGAGTGCATGGAAAACAAAAAGCACAGCTTAGAGCAAGAAATTCAGTAGTTGCAACATTTCTTGAAGAAACAGATGTAGAAGCCGATACAATAATTATTGACCATATGATTAACTGTAATGCTATGGCTAGAAAAAAGATAAGTGCAACAGGAAAGAATGGTGTCATTATCGGCGGTGTTACAACTTCTAAAGATAGAATAGAAGCTGATGTAATTAGCAATGCAAAAGGAGTAAAGACAACACTTGTCTTAAAGACATTGCCAGATAAAATAGTCGAAAAGAGTGCTATTGTTATTAATAAAAGAGCTTACGATGGAATTAATGCAAGAATTAATAATATGGTGCTTTCAATAGAGGATGATGGTCATGGAGAATATAGAATAATTGACCATGAGATTAAAAGATACGAAGTCGGTCAGTTTAAGTATTATGAAAT
>URYE01000095.1 GCA_900551945.1 uncultured Eubacterium sp.
ATATAGATATTAAAACGAACGTGAACGCAATCAATGCGACATCGTGTAGCTGATTGCTTGACTGCACGTCCTTGTGCGGTCATCACTGTTTTTTGTACAGCACAACTAAGAACTACTAAGCTTTTGCCAGATACTATAAAATTTAATAATATCTTCATATTGTACTACTTTTTTTAATTGGTATTATAATGAAGTTTTGTGTTGGGGGAATATAAAAAAATTGAAAGTTAAAATTTTAACGTAGATAGTGTATAATATTAATAAAGTTAAAAGTTTAATGGAGTGGTTTTTATGTACAGAGTATTATTAGTTGATGATGAACAGATTGAACGAATGGCACTCGCTAAGAGAATTGAGAAGTATTATGGGGACAAGCTTAGTATATATCAGGCTGTGAATGGCAGGGAAGCTGTTGATATGTGTAGCGAGCAAAGGAATGACATTGTTATTATGGATATATCAATGCCTGAAATGAATGGGGTTATGGCGGCTAGGTATATAAGGCAGATGGACGAGGATTGTGCTATTATATTTCTTAGTGCTTATGACGATTTTAATTATGCAAGAAATGCGATTAAAGTTAAGGCACTTGACTATCTTTTAAAGCCTTGTGATTTGGAAGATTTGCTTGCCGTTCTGGATATGGCAATTCAAAAGCTTGAAAAGAGTAGTGATAGTCAAAGGCATTTTAACAAAAAAAATAATAATATTGACAGCAATAGTGTAGATAGCTTTAATGTAAATGATACTGATATAAATAAATTAGAAGATAATGTAAAAAATGGTGATGAAAAAACGACTGCTAAACAGATGAAGGAATATGTTGAAAGCAATTATATGTATGATATTTCAATGCAGGAGGCGGCTATTGCAATGGGGTATTCTGACGCATATTTTAGCAAGTTGTTTAAGCAGTATTTTAATCAGAACTTTACGGCGTATCTTACGGAGTATAGAATAAAGAAAGCAAAACAACTTCTTAGTGAAACTAATGAAAGTATTAAAGATATTAGCAAAATGGTTGGATATACCGACTCAAATTATTTTGCGAAGATTTTTAAGAGAATAGTTGGAGAGATACCGTCTAAGTATCGTGAAGACATTTAATTTATAAATATTATAATAAAAAATATACTTACATTTAATTTTAATATGTGGTATACTAATTAAGCACTGATTAATTAATATAGTAATTAGTTGGTGGCAATTACATTACGAATATATAACTATTAATTATTGACACTAAATATCGTTTTGGCTGATGTCTGATGGCTAAAACATATTTAGTGTCTTTTTTTGTACATATTTATTAGTTTCTTTTAGTTCTTGCAATTCAAGCATTTACAGTATGTTTGATTGTTCCGTCTATAACTTTATTTGCAACTTTTTTACATAGTGGTATGCAAAGTTGGTTTACTTCAGCATTTTTATGTTTTCCAGTAGCTCTTTGCTTGCAAATATTTTTTGTTGGCCCACTTGTAAGGTTTATTTTTAGAAGAATATTTTGCAGACAATTGGCTTCTGATTAATTAATCAATTTAAAAAATTAGTTATATATTCGTATGTGTGGTAAAAATGCACAAAAAATCCCAGAGCATATTGTAAAATGTGCAATCTTATGACAAAAAATTTCTCCCAAATGACAAATATTTACTGTATAAAAACAAAAGTTTCCCCCTTATAATATAAACATAATATAAAAGAAGTTGTGGATATGGAAAATTTTTCTATAGGAATTATAAAATTCTTAAGAAAATTCAATCTGCAAATCTTAATAAAATACTAAAACTTAAGAATGGAGGAAAAACAATGATTAAGACAGTAATGAAACGTTGTATTACAATTATGCTATGTGTAATTATGGCGGTTGGCTTGTTCGGATGTAATCTTTCTGCTACAAACGGAAAACGTATTGTAAGAATTGCATTAGGACAGTCAGAAACTCACCCACAGTATGCGGGTCTTGTAGCATTTAAGGAATATGTAGAAGAAAGACTTGGTGATAAGTATGAAGTTCAGATATTCCCTAACGAACTTTTAGGAGCAACACAGAAGGCTATTGAGCTTACTCAAACTGGTGCGATTGATTTCGTTGTAGCTGGAACTGCTAACCTTGAAACATTTGCCGATGTATACGAAGTATTTAGTATGCCATATCTTTTCGACTCAGTTGAAAGTTATAAAGCAGTAATGCAGGATACAGACTATATGGAAAAGGTGTATGAATCAACAGATGCTTCTGGTTTTAGAGTACTTACATGGTACAATGCAGGAACTCGTAACTTCTATGGTAAAAAGCCTATTAATACACCAGATGACCTTACAGGTATGAAGATTAGAGTTCAGCAAAGTCCAGCCAGTGTATCTATGATGCAGGCATTTGGTGCGGCTGCTTCTCCTATGAGTTTCGGTGAAGTGTACACAGCTATTCAGCAGGGCGTAATTGATGGTGCTGAAAATAACGAATTAGCTTTAACTAACAATAAGCATGGTGAAGTTGCTAAGTACTATACTTACAATATGCACCAGATTATTCCAGATATGCTTGTTGGTAATCTTAAATTTATTGAAGGTCTTAGCGAAGAAGAATTAAAGGTATTTAAGGAAGCTGCTGCTAAGTCTACGGAAGTTGAACTTGTTGAATGGGATAAATGTGTTGAAGAAGCAAAGAATACTGCACAGAACGAAATGGGTGTAGAATTTATTTATCCTGATATAGCTCCATTTAAGGAAAAGGTTAAGAATATGCAGCAGGAAATGCTTGATGCTAATCCAGCAATTGTTGATGTATATAACCATATTCAAGAAGTTAATAAGCAGGTAAAGGAGGGCAAATAAATGGAAGCATTAGCAACTATTAGAAAAGTTATGAATACGGCAATTAAGTTTATATGTATTGCTTTATTTGCCTTTATGGTATTAATTGGAACATACCAAATTCTTGTAAGATACATTTTTAACAGTCCTAGTACTGTTTCAGAAGAACTTTTAACATATTCATTTACATGGATGTCTTTGTTTGCAGCTTCTTATGTATTTGGTAAGAGAGACCACATGAGAATGGGTTTTGTAGCTGACAAGTTAAGTCCAGACAAGCTTAAAGTTTTAAATATCATACTTGAAGTGATTACAATTGCATTTTCTTCTATTGTAATGGTATACGGTGGTATTTCTATTACTAAGCTTTCTATGACACAAAAGACAGCTTCTCTTGGAATACCTATGGGTTATATTTATCTTGTTATTCCAATTAGTGGTATTCTTATTGTAATTTACAGTGTGTTAAATATTATTGATTTGGCAAGGAAAGGAGAAGAAGTATGAGTATAGCATGGCTTTCAGGTCTTATTATATTAGTTATTCTCGTTATAATGCTTATTGCAGGAGCGCCAATTGCCGTTTCACTTGCAGTTTCATCAATTTGTGCAATACTTCCTGTATTGTCAACAGAGCCAGCACTTGTAACTGGTGCGCAGAGAATATTTTCAGGTATATCAGTATTTAACCTTATAGCAATTCCATTTTTCATTCTTGCAGGTAATATTATGAACAAGGGTGGTATTGCGATTAGACTTATTAACTTTGCTAAGATATTTACAGGTAGAATACCTGGTTCACTTGCACATACAAATGTTGTTGCAAATATGCTTTTCGGTGCTATATCTGGTTCAGGTACAGCAGCAGCTTCAGCTATGGGTGCTATTATTGGACCTGTTGAAGAAGAAGAAGGTTATGATAAGAACTTCTCTACAGCAGTAAATATTGCAACAGCTCCTACAGGACTTTTAATTCCACCAAGTAATGTTATGATTACTTTTGCGATGGTAAGTGGTGGTACATCTATTGCGGCACTTTTCATGGCTGGTTATATCCCTGGTATTCTTTGGGGACTTGCTTGTATGGTTGTTATTTTCTTCTATGCTAAGAAGAAAGGTTATACAAGCTCTAAAAGATATTCAATTAAAGAAAAGACTAAGATTGCGTTACAAGCTTTACCATGTCTTTTAATGATTGTTATTGTTATTGGTGGTATTATTGGTGGTGTATTTACTGCGACAGAGGGTGCAGTAGTTGCCGTTGTATACAGCCTTATACTTTCACTTGTTTTTTACAAGTCTATTAAGTTAAGTGAGCTTCCTAAGATTATTATGGATAGTGCTGAAATGACTGGTATTATTATTCTTCTTATTGGTGTTTCTAGTATTATGTCATGGGTTATGGCGTTTACTGGACTTCCAGAAGCTATTTCAAGTGCTATGCTTAGTATTAGTAGCAATAAGTATGTTATTTTACTTATTATTAATGTTATTCTTTTGATTGTTGGTACTTTCATGGATATGACACCAGCTTGTCTTATCTTTACACCTATTTTCCTTCCAATCTGTCAGGCAGTTGGTATGAATACAGTTCATTTTGGTATTATGATGATTTTTAACCTTTGTATTGGTACTATTACACCGCCTGTTGGAACTACTCTTTTCGTTGGTGTTAAGGTTGGTAAGACTAAGATTGAAGATGTTATTAAACCGCTTCTTTATTATTTTGCAGCGATATTTATTGTGTTGTTGCTTGTAACTTATATTCCTGCGTTGTCATTATGGTTACCTGGTCTTTTAGGTTATGTTAAGTAAAATATAAATATTATTTTTTAAAAGGGTATGATATTGGCTTTTTGCTGATATCATACCTTTTTTGGTATGTGGGGCGTATTTTGTGGGGTTGGTTGTGGGGATAGCAGCAGTATATAACTAAACACACACCAGTAAAAGTACAGCCAGTTATATTTGTATGCCACTATCGAACAAGTATGTTCGCTATTGTCACACAAATATAGCTGTCAGTTCTTTTAATGGTGCATTTATTAGTTATATACTTCTGCTATCTTACGGAAGTTTTTTGAGCAAAATACGCAGGTGAAATTTGGGGGGATAATATTTTTATTTTATTGGGGTGAGTGTTTGTGGGGGCTTTGGGGCGAAATATGCAGGTGAAAGTTTTGGACTGGATAATATAGTGGGGAGAATTTTGGGGAAGTCGTAGTATTTTTAGAATTAGAGAAAAATTACATAAAAATTGTACTAAAACTAATAGAAATTATACTAACATGTTAGTTACGATTGGTGTATAATAAAATCATCAGATAGCTGATGGATATGTAGCGAAATTTAATGAGTATTGTATAGTAGGAAAGGATAGAGTGATATGAGACAAGTTTATGATTTGAATTTTAAGTGGGCATTTTCTAAAGAGGCTGAAAGTGTACCAGAAACAATGCCTGAAAAGTGGAATTGGGTAAATCTTCCACATACATGGAATGCTATTGATGGACAAGATGGTGGTTCTGATTATTACAGAGGAACAGCATATTATGCAAAGAAATTTGAACGTATAGACCTTACAGAAGGAAAGGATGATTCAGATAAGATTTATTATCTTGAATTTTTGGGAGCTAATGCTTCAGCAACAGTATATGTAAATGGTAAGAAGTTAGCACATCACGATGGTGGTTATTCAACATTTAGAGTAAATATTACTGATGTAATGGACAATGAAAACTTAGTTGTTGTAGCTGTTGATAACTCAGCGAATAAGAGAGTATATCCTCAAAAGGCAGATTTCACTTTCTATGGCGGACTTTACAGAAAAGTTTCTATTATTAGTGTTGAAAAATCACATTTTGACCTTGATTATTATGGTGGCCCTGGAATTAAAGTTACACCAATATTAGATGGAACTACAGCTAATGTTGAAACAGAAGCATTTGTTACAAACGGACAGGCTGGACAGAAGCTTCGTTATACAATAAAAGACGCAGAAGGTAATGTATTAGAAACAAAAGAACTTGGCGTTGAAGAAAAAAAGACTTCATTTGAAATTAAAGATGTTCATCGTTGGAATGGTGTTAAAGACCCATATTTATACACAGCAGAAATCGAACTTGTAGATGGTGAAGAAGTAATTGACAAGGTTTCAACACGTTTTGGTTGTAGAGAATTTGCAATTGACCCAGAAAAAGGATTTTTCCTTAATGGTGTATCATATCCATTACATGGTGTATCAAGACATCAGGATAGATGGGGAATTGGTAATGCACTTCTTCCAGAACACCATGAAGAAGATATAGAACTTATCATGGAGCTTGGTGCAAATACAATTCGTCTTGCACATTATCAGCATGACCAGTATTTCTATGATTTATGTGATGAAAAAGGTCTTGTAATCTGGGCTGAAATTCCTTACATTTCAAATCATATGCCAACAGGTCGTGAAAATACTATTTCTCAGATGAAAGAACTTGTTATTCAGAATTACAATCATGCTAGTATTGTAGTATGGGGACTTTCAAATGAAATTACAATGAACGGTGATTCTGACGAAGATTTAAGAGAAAATCACGTTATCTTAAATGATATGGTTCATGAAATGGATAAGACAAGACTTACAACTATGGCAGTTGTTTCAATGTGTGATATCAATGACCCTTATCTTGAAATTCCAGATTGTATATCATACAACCATTACTTCGGCTGGTATGGCGGAGATACTTCTATGAACGGCCCTTGGTTTGATGAATTCCACAAGGTTCACCCTAACATTGCAATTGGTATGAGTGAATATGGTTGTGAAGCTCTTAATTGGCATACATCTGACCCACAACAGGGAGATTACACAGAAGAATATCAAGCATACTACCATGAAGAACTTATTAAGCAGTTATTTACAAGACCATATATCTGGTCAACACACGTTTGGAATATGTTTGACTTTGGCTGTGACGGTAGAGATGAAGGTGGCGAAAGCGGACAGAACCACAAAGGTCTTGTTACATTTGATAGAAAGTATAAGAAAGATTCATTCTATGCTTATAAGGCTTGGCTTTCAGATGAACCATTTGTACATATCTGCGGTAAACGTTATGTAGACAGAGTTGAAGATGTTACAAAGGTAACAGTTTACTCTAATCAGCAGTATGTTGAACTTTTTGCAAATGGCGAAAGTCTTGGAAAGAAAGAAGCACCAGAACATTTCTTCTATTTTGAAGTTCCAAATGCTGGTACAACAAAGTTAGAAGCAGTTGCAGGAGATTGCAAAGACGAGAGTGTTATCAATAAGGTTGATAAGTTTAATGAAGCTTACCGCTTAAAGGAAAAGGGTGCAATCCTTAACTGGTTTGATATTACAGCACCAGAAGGATACTATTCATTAAATGATAGAATTGATGTTATTATGTCAAGTGAAGAAGGCAAAAAGGTTATGGGAAAGATGTTTGCTAAGTTGTCAAAGGGCAAAGATGGAGAAGCAACTGGCATGACTATATCGGATAAAATGATGAAGATGATGGGAAGCTTTACACTTATTAGACTTACAAGTATGATGGGTGTTATGGGCGGAACAGCTACTAAGGAAGAACTTTTAGATATTAATGCTCAATTAAATAAGATTAAAAAAGCATAAGTTTAGGTTGTGTATTTTAGGTTTTGAAGATATCAGTAGTATATAAACACACACACCAGTAAAAGTACAATCAACTATATTTGTATGCCCTCATCGAACAAGGGTGTTCGCTGTTGGCATACAAATATAGCTTCTTGTTCTTTTAATGGTGCATTTAGTTTATATACTACTGATATCTTACGAAAGTTTTTTGGACTACCCCTTGTATAAAGTTTGAATGTGTTAAGGGAATTAACTTTTATTACTTGTATTGAAAATGTTAACAGTTTACGTTTGTTGCTTATATTGATAAAAAAAGTAATAATGGTTGGCTTGGATTAAGGGAGTAGATGACTTTGGTATAAATTGTGTTGTTAGGTTAAGTGCTGAACTGGGAAC
>URYE01000096.1 GCA_900551945.1 uncultured Eubacterium sp.
TGCATAAATATAATACGTTATACACGCTAATTTTACAGCACATGTTTTGATCCCAACATCAAATATATCAGACAAATGTAGAATTTATATAGTGTGATGAATATATTCAGGAGGGGCATATATAATGGGAGTTTATTTGAATCCGGGTAATGATAGCTTCAGAAAAATGGTTAATTCAGATATATATGTTGACAAAACGGGGCTGATTGACTACACGAACAAGGTTATCAATACAATGCAGCAATATATATGTGTCAGCCGTCCGCGCCGTTTTGGTAAGTCCATGGCGGCAGGAATGCTTGCTGCATATTACAGCAGTGCTTGTGATTCAAGTGAACTTTTCTCAAAGTTCGAGATAGCACATTGTGAAAGCTTTGACAGGTATCTTAATAAATACAATGTAATATCAGTCAATATGCAGGAGTTTTTAAGCCAGTGTACCTGCATTGATGATATGATAAAGCTTCTGGAAAGAAGTGTTCTATGGGAATTGCTGGATGTATATAGTGATGTCCGCTATTTTGACAATACGAATCTTGCGCGGTCTATGCAGGATATCTATACGGAAAAGAAATGTCCTTTTATCGTTATTATCGATGAATGGGACTGTATTTTCAGGGAGTACAAGACGGATAAGGCTGCACAGGAAAAGTACCTTGACTTTTTGAGAAGCTTTTTGAAGGATAAGGTATATATACATCTTGCGTACATGACAGGGATACTTCCTATAAAAAAATATGGTACACATTCAGCGCTCAACATGTTCGATGAGTTTTCCATGATTGACCCGGGCCCATTGGCAAAGTATGTGGGGTTTACCGGGGAAGAGGTGTCAGAGCTGTGTGGACGCTACGGCATGGACATGGAGGAGGTGAAGAGCTGGTATGACGGATATTTTTTTGAACCGGATATCAGTGTGTACAGTCCGCGTTCGGTGGTAAGCTGCATGAGGTTCGGAAGGATTGGAAATTACTGGAATCAGACAGAGACATTCGAGGCGCTTAAGTGCTATATTGATATGAATTTTTCGGGACTGAGGGATGATATTCTTAGTATGATGGCAGGCGAAAAAGCCGCAGTCAATACAGGAAGCTTTACAAATGATATGTCAACTTTCAGAACGGAGGATGACGTGCTCACGCTGCTGATACATCTGGGGTATCTTGGATATGATTATGAGAATAAGTGCGTTTTTATACCAAATAATGAAATCCGCGCTGAGTATGTCAATGCGGTATCGGTTTCCGACTGGGGAGAGGTCTCAATGGCACTTAAAAATTCAGCGGATATATTGAATGCAATATGGCAGAGAAGGGAACAGCGTGTTGCTGATGGAATAAAGGAGGCTCACTTTGAGACATCACATATACAGTACAATGATGAAAATGCGTTGAGCTATACCATATCGCTGGCACTTTATGCCGCAAGAAATTTTTACACGGTATACAGAGAGTTTCCGGGCGGAAAGGGCTTTGCCGATATGGTTTACATTCCAAAGAAAAAGTTCAGCGATAAGCCGGCACTTGTGGTAGAGCTAAAGTGGGATAAGGATGCGCGCGGAGCGATTGAACAGATAAAGAACAAGGAGTACTGTAAATCTTTTGATGAATACAGGGGCAATATTTTACTTGTTGGTATTAACTATAGTTTAAAGACAAAAGAACATGAATGTATTATAGAGGAGTACACAAAATGACAGCTTCCAATATTAAGATAGACAGGCAGAGAGTGATTGACACATTTGCGGCATACGTTAAGAATTACAACAGCGAGGACACCAAGGTTAAGTTAAAGATTGAACACACCTACCGTGTGGCAGGGCTGTGCCAGCTCATAGGACAGTCCATAGGGCTTAAGGGTGCAGACCTTGACATCGCGTGGCTTACAGGAATGCTCCACGATGTCGGAAGATTTGAGCAGTTGAGGCGCTACAACACGTTCTATGATGACAAGTCGGTCAACCACGCACATCTTGGCTGTGAGATACTGTTTGAGGAGGGAAGGATAAGAGATTATCTTGACGATGACAGTGAGGATGAGCTTATAAGGAGGGCGATATACCATCACAGCGACTACCGCATACCGCAGGATTTTGATGAGCGCACCACGATGTACTGTAACATACTGCGCGACGCAGATAAGGTTGACATATTGAAAGTCAACTGTGATTTTCCGCTTGAGGAGATATACAATGCCACAACTAAGGAGATAAGGAACGGAGAGATAACAGACGCGGTGCTGAAGGCGTTCTCAGAGAGACATACGATACTAAGGTCACTTAAAAAGACGGCTGTCGACAATGTGCCGGGGCATATTTCACTGGTATTTGAGCTTGTATATGATGAGAGTCTCAGGCAGGCTGTGAAGCAGGGGTATCTTGACAAGATGCTTGCCTTTGAATCCGATAACCCGGATACACAGAGGAAGATGAAGGAAGTTAACAGGATAATGAAGGAATATATATCGGAGAGATTATAGTTTGACTGCCGGTTATGTGTGGATATAACGGAGGTATTGCAGCTATAACAGAGCTTTATGCCTGCTGTACATAGTCCATGGAATAAAGGCGGGTATGGAAGGCATAAAAACCTCCCATTATCGATAAGCAAGCGGCTTATGGTAATGGGAGGTTTTTTAATTAGCTCCGGATATAATTTTCAAATATCTAAAATATTTAATATTAGTAATAATGCCACTTTAATAGTATTACTTTCGTTGGTATCTGGTTTTCCTCTTAATGCTATGAATATTATTACTAGTTATAATAATAATTTAATATCTAAAGAAGAAGCAGAACATTTATTATTATTTAATCATTTTCCTAATCCTTTATTTGTTTTAAATACCGTTGGGATATTATATTTAAATAATAATAAATATGGAGTAATTATACTTATTAGTACTTATTTAAGTAGTATTATACTTGGTATTTTAGTTAGAAATAAGAACACTCTAACTAATAATAATTGTATAACTAAAAGTAGTAAAAGTCAAACTTTTACTGAGATATTTTCTAGTTCTATTAAGAAGAGTATTAATTCTCTACTTATGATTTCTGTTACTGTATGTTTGTTTTTGATACTTAGTACTTTAATTATTAATATATTTCATTTGAATAGTTATTTATCTCTTGGTATTAAGAGTATATTAGAGATGACTATGGGATTAGAACATCTATCTAAACTAAATATTAGTAATATATTTAAGGTTATATTGTCATCATCCATTATATCTTTTGGAGGATTATCTATTCATATGCAGGTTATATCTATTTTAGATGAAAGGATAAGATATAGAAATTATTTTATTGGTAGAATATATCAGGTATTAATATCTTTAGTTATATCTTTGATACTATTTTATGTTATATAAAAGACTGGATATTACTCCAGTCTTAGTATTTAATATGGTGATCTGTATGGAATTCGAATCCATGAATGTTGCCTTGAGAGGGCAATGTGTTAAGCCACTTCACCAACAGACCATTAATAATGTCTTTTTCAAAGGACATTATTATTTTATCATAATTCATTTTTATTTACAATCATCTTTTTGTTTTTTTATATACTTTTACATATTTATATTCTTTATTTTCATGTATTAGGCCTAATTTATAACATTCTATTAACATTCTTAAATTGTTTATTTGACTTTTTAATTCTTTCCCTTTATCAGTATCTGCGATAGTAATACGGCATTTTGGATTTGTTTCTATATCTATAAACGAGTGAATATCTTCATTATTTAATATAGCACTTTCTAAAGAAGTAAATGGTTCATGAGCAATAATTCGCATACCTGTTGATCCTGATACCAATGTATAGCCCGCAATTCCTGTTGTTTTTTGATAGGCTTTAGAGAAGCCTCCATCAATTACTATTACTTTACCGTCTGCTTTTAATGGTACTTCTCCATTTATTCTTTCTACTGGAATATGACCATTTATTATATGAGCATTATTTAAATTTGTAATACCAAAATCTTTCATTATATTTTCCATAACTTCTTTATTTTCTTGATACTGATAATAATAGTTTCTTTTTTCTTTATGTGATTTTTTATCTTTTATTAATACTCTTTCTAGAGTGGTCATTTTATCTTTACCAAAGAATGGTGAGTCTGGACCACACCATAGATACCACATTAAATCTAATTCTTCTTGATTTTGCGTTCTACAATAAAACATTTTTCTGACTAATAAATCTATATAGTCAAATAGTTTTTTACCTGATGTTGTAACATTATTTATAGTTACTTCTTTTAATGTTCCATCTTCATTTAATGGTACTAAGGCATGATACATTAAATTATTATTGACTATTTTATACATACTTCCTTTTTCAATTAAGATATTCATATGTCGCTGCAATGACTCACTATTTAAGAATGACCTTACTAAGTCTGAGATTATTTTCTCTTCTTCTTTGGTTAACTTATATGGATCATTCTTATCAATAGTGGGAAAGTCTGTATCTTCAAGATGATATGTATTACCATCTATTGTTATTTCATTATTTTCATAATCTATTTTATCTAATAGTCTACGATGAGTCATTTTGTATTCAG
The DNA here is from genome assembly GCA_900551945.1 of uncultured Eubacterium sp. GTDB lineage: Bacteria > Bacillota > Clostridia > Lachnospirales > Lachnospiraceae > Lachnospira. The sequence goes on from URYE01000096.1 coordinate 4,567, forward strand.
GATGTTTTTCTGCGAAGATACCTTCGAGTTTATACATTATTACTGATATGGCTTTATGTATTTTGGCTGATTGTCTTACATTTAAATTAGTTAAATAGTCTTCATCTTTAGTATGTCTTGGTTTCCAGACCATGGCATCTTTATATGTTTCTTCGGCAAAGTTTGCTAATGGTCTTAGATTAATACCATATATATCTTCGAGAATATCTAGATTGTTATGGCGAACACTATTGGTAATAACTCCTGATACACAGATATTACTTCCAATAGCGGCTCCCATCCATAGTATATCGTGATTACCCCACTGAATATCTACTGAATGATATTCTTCAAGACTATCCATTATTTTATGTGGTTCTGGCCCCCTGTCATATATATCTCCTACTACATGTAAAACATCTACTGATAATTTCTTTATTATAGAGGATAATAATATTATTAGTTTTTCACTATATCCTAGTTCTATTATGGTATTTAATATTTCTTTATAATATTTATCTTTATTTTCTTCTTCTATTTTATTATTTAATAATTCATCTATTATATAACTTAAATTATCATCTTGATACACTTTTCTTACTTTACTTCTTGTATATCTAGAGGAAAACTTTTTAGTTACTTCGATTATTCTAAGTAGGTTATCATAATACCATTTTTCTTTATCTGGTACTTCAGTTAATACTATTTGCATTTTTTCTTTTGGATAGTATATTAATGTAGCTAATTCATCTTGTTCTTTTTGGGTTAATGTACCATTAAATAACTGCCATATACGGAATTTTATTCCTCCTGCAGAATTATTTAAAATATGAGTGAAAGCATCGGCTTGCCCATGTAAATCACTCATAAAGTGTTCTGGTCCTCTTGGCAAAGCAAGTATAGCATTTAAATTTATTATCTCTGTTACAGCGTCATCCTTAGTAGGAAAACGATTAGCTAATTCTTGCATAAATTCTAACTTGTTATTTATTTCTTCTCTATTCATATAATTCCTTCCTTTGGACCCCTTTTATCTTTTTATTAATCTATATTTATAAGTTCATAATTACTATTACCAAATCCTATTGAAGCTGCGGCATCAATTATATGTGTACCTTGTCTTGATTCTATTCTTTCTATTAGATGATCTTTTCCTTTATCACTACTATTATAGACTAAATCTAGGCAAGCTTTATCTATAGCTACTGGATCTATACTTGCTAGAATACCAATATCTTTCATGCAAGGATCTTCTGCTTTAGCACAGCAATCACAATCTACACTCATATTTTTCATTACATTAATATAAGCGATATTTCCTTTAAATTCATTATGTACTACTGAGGCTGCATCTGCCATTGACTCGATAAATTTTTCTTGACTTGGAATATTATTCCATAAATCATTCATATCGGTTGTTTTACCCGCAGTATGGATATAGGCTTTTCCACCACTTGAAGCGAAACCTATTGATAATTGTTTAAGAGCTCCGCCAAAGCCTCCCATTGGATGACCTTTAAAGTGGGATAATACTAAGATACTATCATAATTATTTATATGTTTTCCAACATAATCTTTTTTGATTATTTTACCATTCGGTATATCTAGAGTAGTATCTCCTTCACTATCCATAATATCTACTTTATAATATTTATTCCATTCATGTTCTTTCATTAATTCTTTATGTTTTTCAGTAGTATTTCTTGCTCCATCATAAGCTGTATTACACTCTATTACGATGCCTCCTACTTTATCTATCAATTCTTTCATAAATTCTGGTCTTAGATAATTTTGATTACCTTTTTCTCCTGTATGTAATTTTACTCCAACATTTCCTTTTAATTCTATACCTAGTGCTTCATATATTTTTACTAATGATTCACTAGTTATTTCTTTTGTAAAATATACTTTACTTTTATTCATGTTAACAATCTCCTTTATCTATATTTAGATTATAACATATTACTAATTATTTATACAAGCATTTTATTTTTTATATTCAGTTCGAGCCTTACTATGTAAGTCTTTCACTGCTATATTAAGCCTAATTCTTAGTCTCAATATAATATATCTACATATCTATTATATATAAGCTATAATTATATACTAAAAGAAAAATATTAGTTATACCTTTCTTAGTTATTACTTTTATATGTTAAATATTATATTTTCTTTACTCTTTTTAGTTCTTTATTATTATCTTCATAACCATAATCTATATTACAATTTTCTATATCCCAAGATATTTGTGAAGATATTCTTTCATATTCTATTTCAAGTGTAGTTAATTTTTCTCTTAATTCATTACTAAAATTACCTTTTTTTACTGATATTCTAAGTTCAAAGATTTTTCTTTCTAACTCATAAAATTCTTTTAATGTATATTTTTTCTTCATACTATCCTTTCGTATTAAAACAAAATGAATAAATTACATAAACTTATTCATCTGTTTCATCATTTGATTAACTTGTTTTTGTGATGGAGTTCTTCCCATCTGACTCATCATTGTTTTAATCATTTGTTCATTTATAGGTGGATTTTTCTTTAATTCTTTCTTCATTAATTTTCTAGCTACTAGAAAACCTATTACTGCTCCTAGTACAAGACCACCTAAGGCATATAATAAATCCCATAACCATTGCATGTTATATCCCTCCTTAAGATAATTTTACTATTAAATTAGTATTTTGTAAAGTTATTTTACTAATTCTACACTACTCTTCTTATTATATAATTTACATAACCAAAAATAATCCATGTTTAATAGGAGAACCTGGTGTTGGAAAAACTGCGATTGCAGAAGGTCTGGCAAGCCGTATCTATGAGGGAAATGTGCCAGATACTATTTCTGGAAAACGTGTGGTGACACTCGATATGGCTGGCATGGTAGCCGGCTCAAAGTACCGCGGTGAGTTTGAAGAGCGCATGAAAAATGTGATCAATGAAGTGCGAAACGATGGTCAGACACTTCTATTTATTGATGAGCTCCATACATTAGTCGATGCAGGCGGCGCGGATGGAGCTATGAATGCTTCTAATATTTTAAAGCCATGCCTTGCAAGAGGTGAGCTTCAGATTGTCGGAGCAACTACTATTGATGAGTACAGAAAGCACATCGAAAAGGATGCTGCTCTTGAGAGAAGATTTCAGCCTGTTATGGTAGAGGAGCCTTCTGAGGATGAGACAGTTGCTATTTTGAAGGGTCTACGCCATGTTTACGAGGAGCATCACAGAGTTAAGATTA
>URYE01000097.1 GCA_900551945.1 uncultured Eubacterium sp.
ATATAATATTATATATTTAAGGAATATATAATAAAAATATTACATATTCATATTATGCTTTTTATTTATAAAACAGTCGTCAAATTTTGTGTTTACACTAGACTTTGGCGACTGTTATTAAACTATAAGCAAATTATAGAGGATATTTTCGCATAGTTTTAGTAAAAATTTATTTTTTATATAAAATTTTATTTTTTATAATAAAGTTTATATGATATAATGATTTTGTCAGTCTTTAAAGCTTATTTTTTCTAAATCAGATATAAAATATCAAATTATATAAAAATTAAAACAAATAGTGTTAAATTATATTAGATAATTTGAAATTTAAAGATTATGAAAATGAGAAAAATTAAAATAAAAAGGGAGGATATAATATGAATAATACATATGTAAAAACATTTATTGATTATGTAATGCTTGCCATAGGTGCTATTATTGCGGCGTTTGCAATTGAAGAATTTCTAGTACCTAACACTATTCTTGATGGTGGAGTAATAGGTATTGGTATTATGATAAAAAATCTTACAGGAATTTCACTTAGTATACTTACAATAGTTCTTAATGTTCCATTTTTATTAATAGGAATGAGAAAATTGGGAAAAATGTTTGTTGTAAAGTCAGCATTTTCAATGGCAGTATTTTCAGTATTTGTAGAAATATTTGCACCACTTGCAAATGCAACTTCTGAAACACTTCTTGCAGTATCTTTTGGTGGTGTTATATTAGGTATTGGAGTAGGGCTTGTTATTAGATTTGGTGGGTGTCTTGATGGAACAGAAACAGTTGCTATACTGCTTAATAAGAAGTTTAAGATACCTGTAGGTCAGACAGTACTTATTTTCAATATAGTAATATATGCAGTTGCAGGTGTATTGTTTGGCTTTGATAGGGCTATGTACAGTCTTTTAACATACTTTATTACTTCAAAGGTATTAGATATTGTGGAAACTGGAATGGACCAGGCTAAAGCCGCTATGATAATTACAGACGAAGCTGATGTTATAGCTGAAAAGATTTATCAGACTCTTGGAAGAACAGTTACAATTATGCACGGTGAAGGTATGGTAAGTGGTAAAAAGACAGTGCTTTACTGTGTTCTTACAAGATTTGAGATAAGAGAGTTAAAAAATATTATTAATTCTGTGGATACATCAGCATTTGTTACGGTAAGTGATGTATCAGAAATTATTGGTAATCATATAAAAAGAACGGAAAAAAATATAACAGCATAAATCAAGTAAATATTACTTTTATTTATATTATAATTAATATTTATTTAGCTATGTATTTGATTTAAACCAATAAGGCTTTTCATATTTGTAGACATTAATTGGTAAATATGTTATATTTTGGTTACTGTTTGATAAGGCATAAACACTTGTTGTTTAGTTGTGTAAGAATAGCATTTAGATTTGAGCAGTTAATTTTTTAAACTAAATAAGGTAAATTGTTGTTAATAGTGATTTATTTTGTAAGCTGTATAATATACAGCAAATATAGAAAGGTACGGTTAGTATTATGAGTGAAACAACACAAGTTATTGGCAGGGTACATTCAATAGAAAGTTTTGGTTCTGTTGATGGACCTGGATTAAGATATATTATTTTTCTTCAAGGGTGTCACATGAGATGTAAGTATTGTCACAATCCTGAAACATGGTCAATGGAGGGTGGAAGTCTTCAAACACCACAGGAAGCATTTGACAAGGCATATAGATATCGTTCATATTGGAAGGACAAAGGCGGAATTACAGTAAGTGGTGGAGAAGCTCTTTTACAGATTGATTTTGTTATAGAACTTTTTAAGATTGCACATTCAAAGGGCGTTAATACAACACTTGATACATCTGGTAATCCATTTACATTAGAAGAACCATTTATAAGTAAGTTTAATGAACTTATGAAGTATACAGACCTTTATATGCTTGATATTAAGCAGATTAATGAAGATAAGCATAAAGACCTTACAGGTTGGAGTAATTCTAATATTTTGCAAATGGCTAAGTATTTATCTGACAATGGAAAGGATATGTGGATTAGAAATGTATTAGTTCCGGGATTTACAGATGATGAAGAAGATTTATTACAGCTTAGGGATTTTGTAAAAAGTTTAAAGACTGTAAAGCGTTTTGAGGTTCTTCCATATCATACATTGGGTGTATTTAAGTGGGAAAACTTAGGTATTAGATATTCTCTTGAGAGTGTTAAGCCACCTACAAAAGAAATGATAGAAAGAGCTAATAATATTCTTGAAACGGCTTCATATACGGGGTATCTTGATTAGTTAATTTTATTATATTTAGGTATTGAGAGATATCAGTAGGATATATATATACACACACCAGAAAAAGAACAGTCATCTATATTTGTATGCACTCATCGAACAAGTATGTTCGCTTGTGCCATACAAATATAGGTGGCTGTTCTTTTTAATGGTGCATTTAATATATATATCCTACTGATATCTTGCGGTAGGTTGTGATAATGAAACGATACAAGGGGAGAAAACTTCAAATGGTATAATTAGTATATATGCTATACTTGTATCGTATGGTAAGGTTGTGATAATGGACAATGAAAAATGAGAAAGCTTGGAATGGTGAATTTAGTAGATATTTTATGTTGGGTTATTGTAATAATGTGAAATTAGAAAACTTTGGGTGTAAATTGGTTGACATATACTTTATTACACGATAGTATAGTAATGAAAACTACATGATGTGAAATGATATTAATAATTATTTATATATAAGTTGAAGGTATTAGAAACATCAGAAAGGCAAGGAATAAGATTATGAAATGGGCAGTGGTTGTAGACTCCTCAAGTGATATGGCTTGTTTTAAGGAGCAGATTAATGAACAGGTTGATGGCAAGATAATATTTGACACAGTGTCTTTAAAGTTAGAGGCAGGAGAGCGTGAGTTTATAGACGATGAAAATCTTGATACAAGGGAAATGATAGATTACTTAAAGGAGTATCAGGGTAAGACAGGAAGCGCGTCTCCTAGTCCACAGGATTGGTATGATATATTTGAACAGGCTGATATGTGCATTGCAATTACAATAACTGGGGCTATGTCGGGAAGTTATAGAAGCGCTTGTGCGGCTAAAGATATGATAGCAGAAGATTACCCTGATAAGAAAATATATATAATGGACTCTATGTCAACAGGACCAGAAATGGTACTTCTTGCTAGAAAAGCGATATCCTTTGCATTAGATGACATAAGTTTTGATGAAATGGTTAAGATGATGAACAGATATAAAGAAAGAACACATCTTTACTTTGTACTTGAAAATATGGACAATCTTATTAAGAATGGCAGAGTTACTAAGTTAGAAGCCGGAGTTGCTTCAATTCTTGGCATTAAAATTATGGGTAAAGCAAGTAGTGAGGGTACTCTTGAGATTGTTAAAAAATCTAGGGGTAAAACTAAAGTATATGATAAGCTTATAGAAGAAATGTTAGATTATGGATATATTGGTGGAAATGTTGTAATTAGTCATTGTTATAATGAAGCAATGGCAGGTTATATTAAGCTTAAGATTATTGAAAAATATCCAGAAAGTAATGTCACTATTATTAATACAGGTGGACTTTGTAGTTTCTATGCCGAAGAAAGAGGTGTACTTATTGGATATGAGAGAATAGAAAGACATTAATATATAATTATGTATTATAAAAAGAGTCTACAAGATATAGATAATTTTTAATTCTATGTCTTGTAGACTCTTTTAAATTTTAGTTATTTGTTATTAGTAAGAAAATCTTTGATAGCTTTAAAGCTTTCTTTGCTTATAACATGTTCCATACGACAAGCGTCTTCGTTAGCAATTTCCTTGTCAACGCCTAAAGAGCAAAGCCATGATGATAAAAGCTCGTGGCGTTCGTATATCATTTCGGCAATTTCTTTACCTGATTCTGTAAGGTATATATAGCCTTCTTTTGTTACTGTTATGTGATGTGCTTCTCTTAAATGCTTCATTGCAATGCTGACACTTGATTTTTTAAAGTTAAGTTCATTAGCTACGTCAACGGAACGTACAACTGGAAGCTTTGAGCTTAATACAAGTATAGTTTCTAAGTAATTTTCTGATGATTCGTGTATAGCCATATTAATACTCCTGTTATAAATAATACAAAATAAAAAAGTTTACATTACTGTTAATAAACGGTCTGAAAAAGATATAAACCGTAATATTTTACAGCTACAAAAATATATTTTGTTGACCGATTTATATTAAAGGTATTATAACATAAAAACAAATTTTAATCAAATAAACTTTGTAAATTTGGTTATATAGTGGTAAAATATGTATTATAATTTAGATTATTAACAAGTTATTTATTTATATTTAGTATATAGCTATATAGTTGTTAAAAAATTTATTTTTAAATATATTTAGAAATGAGGAATTTATGACACTTCAACAATTGCATTATGCTGTAGAAGTTGCCGACTGTAAGTCGATGAATAAGGCGGCTGAGAAGTTATTTATAACACAACCTACACTGTCAAGCACTATAAAAGACCTTGAAAAAGAGATTAATATTAATATTTTTATTCGTTCTAATAGAGGAATAATATTAACTAGCGAGGGTGAAGAGTTCTTAGGATATGCAAGACAGATGCTACAACACTACAGGCTTATACAAGATAGATACGTTAATAATACTACATCAAAAAAGAAATTTAGTGTATCAATGCAGCATTATACATTTGCTGTAGAGGCTTTTATTAACATAGTTAATAGGTATGGCATGGATAAATATGAGTTTGCAATCCACGAAACAAAGACAGGTGATGTAATCGACAATGTTAAAAATCTAAAAAGTGAGATAGGTGTTATTTATGTTAATGAGTTTAATCAAAAAATAATATTTAAGATATTAAAAGAAAATGGCCTTGAATTTAATAAGCTTTTTGATTGTAAGATTTATGTGTATATGAGTAAGTCTAATCCTCTTTCATTAAAAAAATGTATTGATATGAAGGATTTACAAGATTATCCATGCTTGTCTTTTGAACAGGGAGATAATAATTCCTTTTATTATGCTGAAGAAGTGCTTAGTACTTATGAGTATAAAAAGGTTATAAAAGCTAATGATAGAGCTACACTTCTTAATTTAATGGTAGGAATGAATGGTTTTACATTATGTTCAGGAATAATATGTGAGGAGCTTAATGGAAGTGATTATATAGCAATTCCATTAAATACAAACGAAAGTATGACAATAGGTTATATAAAGCAAAAAAATATTTCACTTAGTATTCTTGGTAATGCGTATATAGAAGAATTAAAAAAATACAAAAAAAAAGTATTATAAATTAATGGAGGTAACATTATGGGAAAATGGTATGACGAGGCAGTATTTTATCACATCTATCCATTAGGAATGACAGGTGCGCCAAAGGTAAATGATAAGGAAGAAGTAGTTCATAGATTTGAACAGATTAACAATTGGATACCACATCTTAAAGCACTTGGAATTACAGCAGTATATATAGGCCCATTATTTGAGTCATCTACGCATGGATATGATACTAAGGACTATAGAAAAGTGGATAGAAGACTTGGTGATAATGATGACTTTAAGAAGTTTGTAGCTCTTGCACATGAAAGTGGTATAAAGGTAGTTGTAGACGGTGTATTTAATCACACAGGACGAGAATTTTTTGCATTTCAAGATATATTAAAAAATCGCAATAACTCACAATATGTACATTGGTATAAAGGACTGAGCTTTGATTGGAGTTCTCCATATAATGATGGTGTTGGATATGAAGCTTGGAGAGGTTGTTATGAACTTGTCAATCTTAATCCGTGGGAAGAAGGTGTGAGAAATTACCTTTTTGATACAATAGATTTTTGGATTGATGAGTTTGATATAGATGGTATAAGACTTGACTGTGCAGATTGTCTTGAAGGCTTTTTTGTAGAAGAAATGAGAAGACGAGTAGATGCTAAAAAGAGTGATTTTTGGCTTATGGGAGAAGTTATTCATGGCAATTATGGCAGTTACATTTCAGATACAAAGCTTAACAGTGTAACAGATTATCAGCTTCATAAAGGCTTGTACTCAGGTCATAATGACCACAACTACTTTGAAATTGCTCATACAGTAAGATATCTTTTTGGCATAGGTGGTCAGTGTCCTAATACACATCTATATTCTTTTGTAGATAATCACGATGTTGACCGACTTGCAAGCAAGGTTAATATACCACAGCATATGAAGCTTATATACACTCTTATTTATACACTTCCGGGTATTCCATCAATATATTATGGTTCGGAATGGGGAATTGAAGGTAAGAAAGAAGGTGCTAGTGACGATGCAATGCGTCCAGCATTAGATGTTGACTATATGATTAAGAATAATCCTGCCCCTTGGCTTACAGATTGGATTAAGGAGTTAGGCAAAATTCATAAAATGTATGCAGAGTGTCTTGCATATGGCGTTTATGATGAGTTAGTTCTTACTAACAGACAATTTGCTTATGCAAGGTGGACACAAAAAGAAGGCATAATTACTGCAGTTAATAACGATGAAAATGAAGCTCAAATGTGGATACCAGTAAGGCAAGCACAAGGCGTTGATATGTCAGGAATACAACTTGATTGCGTATATGATGTAGTGACAGGTGAAAAGGTATCACTTGAAAATAATCACATTCATGTTAATTTACAGCCTAATGAAAGTAAAATATATGTAGTAGGAAAAACTGATTTTGATAAAGAAGTTATTGAAGAAGAGTTTGACAGTGATGAAACTACAAAACAAAATATAAACAATGACAGTGATAAAGAATTTATATTAGCACAAGAAGCTGCGGAATATGAAGAATTAAAGGATTGTGATATACAAGATAAAAATATTATAATGACTGATTTATCAAAATATAGTGGACACATGAGAAGAAGCGACAGACAAGTAACAGATATGAAGGAGATTATTGATGTAATTGAAGACTGTACAGTTTGTCATATAGCAATGTCACAAGATGATTTACCATATATAGTTCCTATGTCTTTTGGCTATGAAATGAAAGAAAATGAGATAGTATTGTATTTTCACAGCGCTGCACAAGGTAAAAAGATTGATATATTAAGACAAAATCACAATGTATCCTTTGAAATGAGTCACCAAAAAGAGATTATATATGTTAAAGACGAGCCTTGTAAGTCTGGTTGCTTATATGAGAGTATTATTGGCTTTGGAAAGATGGAATTTGTAGAAGACATACAAGAAAAATGTCATGGACTTTCTCTAATTATGAAAAGACAAACAGGACAAAAGGTTGAATTTAATCAAGGTCAAGCAGATACAGTAGAATTGTTAAAGATATCAACAAGTGATTTTACTTGCAAAAAAAGAAGCAAATAAAAAACGACGTATTATTGATAACTTAAATTTTAGTATTTTGTATTACGATAAACTTTCGTAGGATAGCAGTAGTATATAAACAATAAATGCACCATTAAAAAGAACAATCAGTTATATTTGTGTGCCTACAGCGAACAAACTTGTTCGATGAGGGCATACAAATATAGCTGATTGTTCTTTTTCTGGTGTGTGCTTGTTTATATACTGCTGATATCTTCAAAGACTAAAAATGCAAAATATACAAACTTAAGTTAATAGAAAATTAATAATAAACATTTTTTTATTATAA
>URYE01000098.1 GCA_900551945.1 uncultured Eubacterium sp.
AGCTACAGCCGTGACCGTAACTTATGGCATATCAGCCATGAAGGTCTTGAACTTGAAGACCCATCTAATGAACCTAACTACAAGCATTTACTTGTTCTTGGAAACACTCCAGAAGAAGCACCAGACGAACCAGAATACGTTACAATGACATTTGAAAAGGGTGTTCCAAAGTCAGTTAATGGCAAGGAAATGAAAGTTTCTGATATTATCAGAGAATTAAACAGACTCGGTGGCAAGCATGGTATTGGTATCGTTGATATCGTTGAAAATCGTGTTGTTGGTATGAAATCTCGTGGTGTTTATGAAACTCCTGGCGGAACTATTCTTTATGAAGCTCATCAGCAGCTTGAAGAATTAATTCTTGACAGAGATACTACTGCTATGAAGATTAACATGGCTAATAAGTTCGCTCAGATAATTTATGAAGGAAAGTGGGAAACTCCACTTCGTGAAGCTGTTCAGGCATTTATCGAAAAGACTCAGGAATATGTAACTGGTGAAGTTAAGTTTAAGCTTTACAAGGGTAACATTATTAAGGCTGGAACTACATCTCCATATTCTCTTTACAATGAATCAATCGCTTCATTTACAACAGGTGACCTTTATGACCACCATGATGCTGAAGGATTTATTAATCTCTTTGGACTTTCACTTAGAGTTCGTGCTATGAAGCATAATGAACTTGAAAATAAGAATAATAAATAATTTTTGATAAATAATTATTTACAGACAAAAGCAGGTAGAAAATCCCCTACCTGCTTTTATCTTACCTATACTTTTCTTTACAACTATTTTATCTAATGTTTGAACTGAATTGCCATCATAATAGCCTTGTAAAGCAAACATTAAAACACCCTCTTTCCAAAATATAAATAAACTTTATCATTTTTTATATTTCAATTATACATTGAAATATTACTTATATAAACTGTATTTTATATAGCAAAAATCTGGTATTAATGAATTATCAATACCAGACTTTTAAAAATTTTCTATTTTATTAATTATTTTAATCCAGTTTCAAGGTCTTGTAACATAATATCAAGTGCTTGTATTCCACCTTCTGCTGTATACCATACATTTGGGTGTTCAAGGTATACTATATGATTGTTCTTATACGCATCAGTTGACATTACAAGGTCATTTTCCATAATTTCCTTCGCTGTCTTTGCTCCTGATGTTGCAATCGCACTATCTCTATCCATTACAAATATATAATCAGGATTTTGGCTTACTACTGTTTCAAATGATGACTCATTTCCATGTGTAGATGTTGAACTTGCAGCTGTAAGATTGTTAAAGCCTATCTCTCGACCTATAATTGAACATCTTCCATCATTCCCTAAAAGATTAAAACTTCCACTTGTAGTCATTCCAACAAGTGCTGTCTTTGACTGTGCAAAATTCTTTAAATTATTAATTCTTTCTGTAAAGTTAGCCAATTTTGAGCCAACTTCACTTTCAAGACCAAATATAGATGCTATTGTTTTTGCATTTTTAGATACACTTTCTACAAGTCCAATTTCTGTATCAGTTGAAAGATATACAACTGGTGCTATTTCACTTAACTTATCATAACTATTTGAAAGTCGTCCACCTATAAATATAATATCTGGTTCACATTCCATTACGGCTTCAAAATCAGCTTCTTTTATTGTTCCAAGACTTTTAATTGATGTGTTATCTGAATATTTCTTAAGATAGTCAATACTTGTTGATGCCATACCTACAACACGTTCACCAACTCCAAGACTATCAATAATATCAAGAGATGCAAAGTCTAGAATTGCAATTCTTTTAGGGTTATATGGAACTTCTAAATCAACTTCTTCTTTTGAACCATTAAGGGATTTAATTGTAACACTTGTCTTTTCTTGTTGTGTGCTAGTATTTTCAGTTGTTGTCTGTTCGCTATTATTTGACGAACTACTTCCACAAGCAATAAGACCTACAGCCATTATTGCCGCAATAAATGTTAATAATAATTTTTTCATTTTAGGCTCTCCTTCTGTTTTAATAATATATTGATAATGGTTTCCCTTTTATCCTCATAATTTCAAATTCAACATCATATATAGCTGATAAATTTTCTTTTGTTATAACTTCATCTACAGTTCCAAAACTTGCTATTTTACCATTTTTAAATGCACATATATAATCTGAATAAACGGCTGCATAATTTATATCATGTAATACAACAATAACTGTTTTTCCAAGTTCATCACAAAGTTTTCTTATTGTTTTCATAAGTTTGCCAGCATGATATATATCAAGATTATTAGTAGGTTCATCAAGAAGAACATATTCTGTATCTTGAGCTATTACCATAGCTATGTATGCTCTTTGTCTTTGCCCACCTGAAAGCTCATCTATAAAACGTTCTCTAAATTCATCAAGCTCCATATAACTTATTGCTTCATCTATCTTTGCTTTATCTATTTCGTTTATTCTACCACCTGAATGTGGAAATCTTCCAAACGCCACAAGTTCTTCTACTGTAAGTTTCATTTGAACATTATTACTTTGAGTAAGTATAGCGAGATGTTTTGCAAGTTCTTTACTTTCCCATTTTGATAATGCTTTTCCTTCAAACGATACAATACCTGTATCAGCAGCTATAAGTCTTGAAATAATACTCATTACTGTTGATTTTCCTGCACCATTCGGGCCAATAAGAGAAGTTACTTTACCTTTTGGAATGTCAAATGAAACATCATTTACAACAGTTTTACCATCATATTTTTTTACAAGCTTTTCTATCTTCATAACCACTTCTCCTTTCCAATATTATGCTTTCTTTCCAGCAAAAATAAGATATAAAAAGTATATACCACCAACTACTGTAATAAATACACTTATAGGCACTGAATAAACAAATACTCTCTCCACAACAAACTGACCACCAATTAATGCAACAACTCCAATAAATGCTGAACCTAGTATAAGCTGTGAGTGTCTATAAGTCTTTAAAAGTTGTCTTGAAATATTTGCTATTATAAGTCCTAAAAATGATATCGGTCCTACCATAGCTGTTGCAACTGCTATACAAAGTGTAACTAAAAGAAGTAATTTTCTTATACATCTATCGTAATCTACACCTAAATTAATTGCTTGTTCTTTACCAAGTGTTATTACATTTAATAAAGCAAGTTCTTTTCTAAATATGAGAATTATAAGTGCAAGTACAAGTACAGAAAATATAATTATTTCAGAATTAATATTTGTAAAACTCGCCACAAGTGATGCAAGAAGTGTATCGTATTCATTAGGGTCCATTATTCTTGTCAATGTACTTTGTATACTTGAAAATAATGATGTCATAACTGTTCCCACTAACAATACATAAAGTACATTATAGCCTGTCATTTTAAACAACCAACTATAAACCACAGTTGCTATAACTCCCATAAGCACAAGGTCAATAAGAAAGCTAAGATTTGAATTAGTAAATATAACACTCCCTGAACCAAGCACAAATACAACTGACGTATGTATAAGTGTATACAATGAATTCATACCAAGCAGACAAGGTGTTACTATTGTATTATTAATTACCGATTGAAATACTATTGTTGCCCCACCGATTGCAAATGCTGTTATAATCATTGCTAATACTTTAGGTATTCTAAGTTTCATAGCATATCTTAGTAATTTTTCATTGTGAAACTTTACACCGACAAATAAAAATGCTAATGTTACAACAATCATCATTACAGCAAGCATTGTCAGCTTTAAAACATTTGCTTTGTATGCTTTACTATTCATAAATAAAATCCTTTCGTTTTTTATAGGCGGAATATAATATCAATTTCCTTAATTAAGCAACATCAAAATGCTGTTTTAAAAGTTCTTTAATATTAACTGCTTTTCTTCCATATCTTAATCTGTATAAAAGCATTACTATAAATATAATACTTCCAAGAATACCTACTATTAATTCAATTGGAAGTTCGTATGGCATAATAACAATACGTCCTATCATGTCACACACAAGTACAAATATTGCTCCAAATAATGCAGTATCAATAAGTGTTCCTCTAATCTTATCACCTTTGAACATTGCTACTATATTAGGAACGATAAGTCCTATGTATGAGATTGAACCTACCACAACTACTATTGAAGCTGTAATCATTGCTGCTATTGTAAGTCCCATAAATAATATTGCATTATATGACACTCCAAGATTTTTTGAAAAATCTTTTCCCATTCCAACAATATTAAAATGATTAGCAAAGATAAATGCTATAATTATAAGCGGTACTACCATGTACACTATCTCATAACGCCCTTTAAGTACCATTGAAAAATGTCCCACAAGCCATGTAGAAAGTGCCTGTGTCATTTCATATTTGTATGCTAAAAAATTGGTAATTCCTCCAATTACATTTCCAAACATAATACCAACTAATGGCACCATAACAACATCTTTATAATGGACTTTTTGTATAAACCACACGAATATCCAAGTTCCAAGTACTGCAAATACAAACGCAAAACCTGCTCTTTGCCACAATGTTGAATTAGGCATAAAAAGAAGTGCTAGAAGTATACCAAATTGAGCTGATGAAATAGTCGCACCTGTTGTCGGTGATACAAATTTATTCATACAAAGCTGCTGCATTATAAGCCCTGCCACACTCATTCCCATACCCGTACAAAGTATTGCAAGTAAACGTGGAAGTCTTGATGTTATAAATATCATTAATGCTTGTGAATTACCATTTAGTATATCATTAATACTCACATCTATAACACCTACAAAAAGTGAAATTATAGACAGTGCTATAAGAATTGCACCCAAAATAATCTCCAATTTATATTTTTTTATCATGTTAGTTTCGCCTTTCTTGTATTAGTTATATCTAACTGCAAGTGATTATATAACACAAGTTTTGTAAATGTCTATAACTTACTTTTATGTAAGTTTATTTTTAACTTTATTATTATTTTAGTACACATTTAAAATTTACTTTCTTAATTAATATCGTTGCATATTTTAATTTTATTTTTTGTAGCATATGTTACTGCAAATTGTTGCAAATCAAGCACTAGTGGTTCTAACGCCTTATAATCTGAATTTATTTCATATACAACTATTTTTGGTGGCTCTTCTTTTAACACTTTACGAATTATAAGCCCACTTGCTTCTAATTCTTTTAATTGCGACATCAACACTTTAGCCGAGATATCATTAATACTTTTTTCAAGCATCGAAAATCTATTATCTCCATTAATAATATGTGATACTATCCTTAACTTCCATTTTCCGCCAATCAAATCATCAATCATATTAAACGGGCAAGTATAACTTAATTTTATTTTTGAATATTTGTTTTGATTTTCCATAAGCACTCCATTACACTTTCTTAAATTGCGCAAAAAAAGACAGCAAGAAGCCTGACTCAGTCGGATTTACGCCTGTCAGCAACTCACTGTCTTTATTATGCAAAATTTTATTATTTTTATTCTTTTATTTAATATTTTTAGTATGGAAAGTCTATCACAATAATTTTGTAAAATCAATTATTAATAATGATATTTTTTATCATTTTAGCCAATTCCTCCAAGTGCTATACCCAATATTAACACGATAAAACAAACTGGTACGAATACATATTTGCACATTGGATAGAACAACTTTGTAAATGTATTTTGTCTCCCCTTGTTGACTTGTTCTTCTACATAAGCCTTTCCGCATACCCAGAAAAACATAATTCCTGCAAGTCCCGCTCCTAATGGGCATATATAAATTGATAATACGTCCATCCAATCTGATACAATGCCTTGAATAAGAACTGAAACTACAATACCAATAACGCCAATTATTGCACATGCGGGTACTCGTCCTACCTTTGCCTTTTCTTGTACTGTGGCAATTGGTGCTTCATACAAATTAATAAGCGATGACATTCCTGCAAATAATACTGCAACAAAGAAAATAATACATATTATTGTAGCAGCAGGCATTGATTTAATAAGTGATGGAATGTATATAAATAACAATCCTGGGCCACCTTGATTTAACTGTGCGCCAGTCGTTGCCATAGCTGGAATAATAACTATAGCTGCAAGTATCGCTGCTATTGTATCAAAAAGTGCAACGTGACCTGCTGACGATGGTATATTCTCATCATCAGATAAATACGAACCATATATCAAAGTACCATTTCCTGCTACAGACAGCGAAAAGAACGCCTGTCCTAATGCAAATATCCAAGTTTTAGGACTTGCAAGTGCTTCTGAGTCAATACGGAATATGTACTTATATCCATCAACTGCTCCTTGTTGAAATGCAACATAAATTCCTAAAATCACAAATAATACGAAAAATATCGGCATCATTATTTTGTTAGCCTTTTCAATTCCACCACCTACGCCAAGCATGAGTATTATCATACATATAACAAGTGCTACAATCTGCCATATACTATTGCCAAAGGCTGATGCCATACCACCAAACTTTTCTGCAAATGCACCTGTATTTTCTGGTGCAAGTGTTGCTCCAGTAAATGCTCCTACTGCATATCTTAATATCCACCCCATCACAACAGTGTAACCTATTGCCATTGCAAGTGAACCTATAACGGGTATTCCACCTAGCAGTTCACCCACCTTTCTTTTGCCCTTTTTTTCGCAAGCATAACCAAATGCGTCTATAGGGCCTGACCTTGTAGCACGCCCAAAACTCATTTCACCTATTACACCTGTTGAAGCTATAAGCACAACGAATATAAGATATGGTATTAGAAACGAACCACCACCATAAAGCGATACCCTTGTTGGAAACATCCAAATATTTCCCATTCCTACCGCTGAACCGATACAGGCAAGTATAAATCCCGACCTGCTCTTAAACGACTCTCTCTTTTTCATTTTATTCCTCATTTCTTTAAGTACTGATATTAATAATACCACATTTATCATACATAAGAAACTTTAAATTTTGATATTTTTATTATAACAAAAAACTCTAAAATGTACTCACATAATATCGCATTGATTTTAGTTGTGTCCATTTCCACTATATCGCACAACTTAAAAAAGTTTAGCCTTTATCACTAAATATAAAAATACTCCGCTACACTTACTTAAATAAATGTAACGGAGTATTTATTTTGAGGAGAAATGATAACTAATAATCTATTTTAATATTCCATGTAATCTTTTATTACATTATGGTCTTTCAAAAGCTTTTCAACCACTGTACCTTTAATCTTCTTAAGAAGTGGCTTCTTAATATTTTCAAGAACTCCTGGAAGTTCTATTTCAAGTGGTGACTTACCGTCCATTAACTTAACTGATGAATCAAGCAAATCTCTAATATCATAGACACTTCCCCATACTTCTGGTACACCTCTGTCAACACCTAAGAGTCCATATACAGCTTCCATAGCTGTTCTTACTGAATACTCAGTTGTAAATATAGTATCTCGTGGTGTTTCTGCAAACTGTCCTAAGAATGCAAAGTTTACACAACCATCTGGTATAACATCTGGTCTGTCACCTTTTCTTCTAGGCATAAAGAATGCTGTGATATAAGGCATCATAGTAGGTGTTGTATTGCAATGGTTCTTTGCAAGCTCATCTATTTCATCAACTGGTACTCCAAGATGATATAACCACTCTGCTGT
>URYE01000099.1 GCA_900551945.1 uncultured Eubacterium sp.
TAATATTGAGTATCTATATTTTATATGAAATTTCCTTATTGTGACAGCTCTATTATTTTTTATAACAAAACTTTTTACACTTTTCATATCTATTTTTTATAATGCAGCTTATTCATAAAGCTATTAATACTATCACAATCATCAAAAATAACTTACAATTACTAACTTCTAGCACTTAAAGTCATAATTATAACTTACTTGATAATAATAAAATTAGATTTTTTACTATAAAAAAAAATTGTCACAACAGTTGACAAAATACCATGCAAACACCGATTTTGGTGTTATTTACATAAATCAAAAAAAGTTCCCAATGCTCTTACTTATTAGTAAGAATATTGGAAACTTTTGATAGTATTAAATATTTTCAATCTGCCAGTCAATTGGTGTTTCACCATTCTTTACAAGAAATTCATTTGCTTGACTAAAATGCTTGCAACCAAAGAAACCTCTATAAGCTGACAATGGACTTGGGTGTGGTGCTTTAAGTATTAAGTGCTTAGGATTAGTAAGCATTGGTATTTTACTTTGAGCTGGCCTTCCCCAAAGCATATACACAATAGGTCTGTCCTGTGCATTTACCGCATTAATTACTGCGTCTGTAAATTGCTCCCAACCCTTTCCTTGATGGGAATTGGCTTGATGAGCTCTAACTGTAAGCACTGTATTAAGAAGTAATACTCCCTGGTCAGCCCATTTTTTAAGATATCCATTGTTAGGAATATAACAACCACAATCATCGTGAAGTTCCTTATATATATTCTGTAAAGATGGTGGTATCTCCTTTTGCTCTGGTAATACTGAAAATGAAAGACCATGCGCCTGATGTGCATTGTGATATGGGTCTTGACCTAATAACAGCACTTTTACTTTACTCAATGGAGTAAAATGAAACGCATTAAAAATATCATCTGCTGGCGGATATACAACTGCCCTTGAATATTCTTCCTTTACAAATGTATATAAATCCCTATAATAATCTTTTTTAAATTCACCGCTTATACTGTCAAGCCAGTCGTTATCTATCATGCTCATGTAAACACCTTCTTTTATCTTATAATTATTTGACTACTCTCTCATATCAAGTCAATATAAAATAACAACCATAATTTTTAAATTCATGCCAAAAACACAAATCTAAGTAAGTGAGCTTTTGGCACATTTTTGTAAATCCTTCTAAATCTTAGAAGCAATAATATATCATTTTCAAATTTAAAATATATTATCTCAATATATAATTAGTTTATTCTCATTGGAATACCCTTATCATTAAGATATTTCTTTAAGTCCATTATCTCCATTTCTCGATAATGAAATAGTGAAGCTGCAAGTGCTGCATCTGCATTTCCTTTTTCAAATGCGTCATAAAAATGTTCCATATTACCTGCACCACCCGAAGCAATTACTGGAATTGATACTGAATTAGCAACTGCTTTAGTAAGCTCGATATCATATCCTGCCTTAGTTCCATCACAATCCATACTTGTTAAAAGAATTTCACCAGCTCCAAGCTTTTCAGCTTTGATAGCCCATTCAATAGCATCAATTCCCATATCCACACGTCCACCATTTTTATAAATAGTCCAATGTGAACCATCTTCACTTCTCTTAGCGTCAATAGCAACAACTACACACTGACTTCCAAACTTATCTGCTGCTTCACTTATAAGCTGTGGGTTCATAATAGCAGCCGAATTAATTGATATTTTATCAGCACCTTCTCTTAACAACACCTTAAAATCTTCAACTGTTCTTATTCCACCACCAACTGTAAATGGAATAAATACTTTTTCTGCCACCTTTCTTACAAGGTCAACAGTAGTATTTCTTCCATCGCTTGAAGCTGTTATATCAAGAAATACTAACTCATCAGCTCCCGACTTATCATACATAGTAGCAACTTCTACAGGGTCACCTGCATCTTTTAAATCAACAAAATTCGTTCCCTTGACAACTCGTCCATTTTTACAATCAAGGCATGGTATAATTCTTTTAGTAAACATTGTATTCTCCTATTCTGGCACTATAGTTGAATTTTATAATTCCGCAAAGTTCTTCAAAATCTTAAGTCCCACATCACTACTTTTTTCTGGGTGGAACTGGCAAGCAAATACATTTCCACTCTCAACAGAAGCATGTATATGTGTAGAATACTCTGTTGTAGCCGCTACAATACTTTCATCTTCTGCTTTAAGATAATATGAATGTACAAAATATACATAAGAATTATTTTTAATTCCCTTAAATAATCTTGCTTCTGGTTTTATATCAATAGAATTCCAACCCATATGTGGAATTTTAAGTCCTTCCTTTGGCGGAATTTTTAATATTTTACCTTTAAGAATTCCAAGCCCCGCAACTCCATGTGCTTCTTCACTTTCTTCAAACAAAAGCTGTAATCCAAGACAAATACCAAGAAATGGTGTATTATTATCAACGATTTCTTTTATAACTTCAATAAGCCCATATTCTGAAAGCTTATTCATTGCATCACCAAAAGCTCCAACACCCGGAAGCACAACTTTATCCGCTGACAATAATACATCTCTTTCTCTTGATACTACAACTTCCTCTCCAAGTGAAATAAGTGCCTTCTCCACACTCTTTAAATTACCTGCATCATAATCAATAATTGCTATCATTTCTGACCATCTCCATATGCTTCAATTCTATAATAGTACTGTGTAAAGTTTTCTTTTGACAAATTAACAAGTGACTGTGCATCTTCTTCTGATATCTTATATGTATTCTGTAAAGCACTTAAAATATCTTGTCTTACAGTGTTAATATCTTCAGAAACTCCAAGTTCCGCAGCTTCTGACGCATATTTATTATATCTTGCAAGACCTTTTATTAACGCATTTAAAGCTTCTGTCTTCATTCCCATCTTTGTATAGTTCTGATATGACTCATACTGTCTTTGAACATACATAACTACACTAGCCTGATTATATACTTCTTCTTCTCTTTCATTAAGATTATTACCAGATAATTCCGCATAAGCCTTTGCATAATTATTATTCTTAACATGACTTTTAGCATTATTTAATGTTGTCTGACTGTGAAGCCCTGTATTTAATACTACTATAAGTACACAAACACCAGCTATAAACATTATAAAGAATACTACTGAAAGAGGTTTTATCTTAAGAATATCACCTGGTTTTGGTGGTTCTTTAGGTTTCTTTTCCTTCTTTGGCTTTTTAGGTTTCTTTTCTTTCTTTGGCTTAGCCTCTTTTTTACTCTTTGCAGCAGCTTTCTTTTCATCAGCTTTAGCTTTCTTTTCTTTTTTCTTAACGTCTTGTTCTTCTTTTTTAGCACTCTTCTTTTTCTGCTTTTCTTCATAATCAAGACGTTCAGCTTCTTCCTCCGCTGCATCTTCTTCTGCATTCTTTTTCTTAAACTGGTCAAGTCTATACTTTAACTTAGCAATAAGTCCCTTAGGCTGAGCAGTATTATCATCTGAACCTTCACCATATACTTCCTTTATAACTCTTTCATTTTCATCTGAAAGAGTATCTGTAAGCTCTCCTTGTATATCATTAGCGGTATCCTTTTCATGTTCTTTAATTGCCTCTTCTGCCTTTACTTCATCTTCAAGACTTTCAAAGAATATACCCTTAACTATACTTAATAAACCTTTTTTCTTCTTTTTATCCTTAGTTTTCTCTTGTTTTTTGCTTTGTTTCTTTCCTTCTGAATTATCTGCTGACTTTGAAGTTTTTTCACTATCAGATGTATTTTTAATATCTTTAGCATTAACATCTAAGCCTTCTATTTGCTCTACTTCTTTATCTTGCACATTTGACCCTTGTGAATCTCCATCTCCACCAAATAAAGAGTCTATTCCAGCAGCACTCGTTTCTTCAGAAGCAATGTTATCTTCTTCTTCACCTTGATATGGAAGGTCTTTTTCAGATAATTTACCATCACTTGCTTCACTTAATAATTCATCAAGATTCATATTAGCAAGTCTATCCAATTCCTCTTCTGATAACTCTTCAACTTGCTCAGATTGATTATCACCACTTAAATTACTACTGCTAGCATTATCATTATTACTATCTGAAACACTTTCTAAAAGTCTTTCCATATCCTCTTCTCCAGTAACATCTTGACTATTACCTGTATCAGACTTTCCAACATTATCTATATCTTCTTCAATTATATCTGAGTCTATTCTATCTTTATTAGAAGCCTCTTCAACAACTTTTTTTACCTGTTCAACAATTTCTTCCTTTTGTTTTTCCTCTGGACTTTTTGCATTTTCAATTTCTTCTTCTTCTAATTTTTGAATATATTTTTCTCTATTCTCATTAACTGTTCCCGAACCTTTTTCAACATTATTTAATAGATTATCTAAATAGTTTTCTTCATTAAACTCAGGCAAAATATTCACCTCTTTTTCCTCATTATTTTAAAATTGTACCACACAAATATACCATTAACAATATATAAATTAAATTCTTTAAGCATCTATACATACTTTTATATATGTAAAAATATCAATTACACAAGTTTCTTATAAAGCACATTGCAAATATTAGCTTAACTATTTAATTATAACACAAATATTATTACTAATATAGTCTATCAAAAAAACTTTAACTTGTTATACTATAAACTCATTATTAATAATCTACTCTTAATGCCTTACAAATATAAATAATTTTTTATAGTACTATTTATTCTTGTATATTAGATACTTCACTTAAAAACTCTGCTGAATTGACATTAATAGATATTGCTTTTCCTGCTATTTCTTGTGGAATTTGTGAAAATGTATTATTTATCCTATATAATTTCGCCTTATTATTAATAAGTGTCACCTTTTCAAATGGCCATCTAAACAAGTTAGGATTACTAAACCCTTCCCCTAATTCGATTATTAATAATCTTTTATTTAAAGTAGCTGATAACCATTTATTATATAAATCCCACTGTTTTTTTTCTTCACTTATTACTTCTTCTGAAATATCTTCTAAAGTATTAGCAACTAGCATCGGTTGAACAAATCTTTTTCTATTAAAATCAAACTTTTCAATGCTTCTGTCTGTATTAGATGTTATTATAAAATAATTCTTTTTTTCTAACAACTCCTTATAGTACAATATCACTTTATCAAAATCTTGATTTAGATGTGAACCTTTCAATTCCCTTCCTATCCCTATTAAAATCATATCTGCCTGATTGTAATCAGCACATAGTTGATTTACAAGTTCTTTATCCATAAATAAAACCCTTTCGTTTATTAACAATATCCCAAATTAACTAAAACTCTAAAACAAAATGTACAAGCCAAATTGTTATAGAATTTTCTGTAACTTTCAAAACGTGTTTTTCAAATTATTGCGACAGTAGCCAAGTTCTTATGAATACACAGGTTTTGACTCGTTATTCGCATAAATGTAAAAAAGTACTGCCAATTTCTTGACAGTACTCATAATCAAACTTTTCACTTACATAAGTAACTTGTCTATCTCTCCTACAAGTAAACCAATCTCTGGCTTTGATAATTGAATATCAGCACCAAGTGATTCGCCTTTTGCACGCATCTGCTCATTAATTAATGACGAGAAAATAACAACTGGTATCTTCTTTAACATGTCATCAGTTTTAATAAGCTTTGTAAGTCTATGTCCATCCATTAATGGCATCTCTAAATCTGTAATAACACACTTTACATCTAATTCTTCTGGTCTATGTACTCTATAATCTTCAAGATAATCCCAAGCTTCCTTTCCATTATGGCATAATGTAAGGTTAGTATATCCTGCCTTATTAAGAGAATCTGAAATTAACTTAATTAACAATGGTGAGTCTTCTGCAACTACAATATGTGATGCGTTTCTATCTCTATGTTCAAGCTTATCTATCTCTGATACCTTTAAACCTGTTTCAGGGCTTATATCTGATACAATTCTTTCAAAATCTAAAATAACAATTAACTGTCCATCTATCTTAATAATACCTGTAGCAATTCCATTCTCAGCACTACTTATAGTAGTATCTGGTGTAATAATATCTGCCCATGACACTCTATGAATACCAACAACAGAATGAACATGAAATGCAACATTCAACTGATTAAAGTTAGTTATAATAAACATATCCTTTGATGGGTCTGCTGATGGTGGTAAATTAATAACCTTAGCAAGGTCAACAACTGTTATCATTAAATCTCGTGGCATAAATATGCCTTCAACGCAAGGATGTGAATTAGGAACAGGTGTTACTGTGTTAGAAGGTACAATCTCTTTTATCTTCGCAACATTAATTCCATAATGATTATTACCTACTGTAAATTCTAAAACCTCAAGTTCATTAGTTCCACTTTCCATTAAAATATTAGTTTCCATATTATACTATTCCTCCAATTCACGTACATTTGATATTTATATTATAACAAATATTTCTACAAATATCAATCTGATACTCCAACGACTAAAGCTCGTTAGGTTATTATATACAATCACCTTCAAATATACTCGAAAGCATATAAGACTAATGATTTTCTATAAGACTTTCACTATCAAACATTCTTATAAATGAATTAACGATAATCGCAACACGGTCAAGTGTCATATCGGCAGAAATAACACTCACATTTCCAGAGCCGTCATTTATCATAGCCGATGCACTGATAACATTTTCTCCCTTAGAATTCTTGTATGCTGAACCCACCTTAGGATTAACCCTTGTAAGTCCTTCTTTGTACCACACGCTTCCTGTTACATCACTCTCAGACTTATCCGACTCAGAAGCCTTCATCAGATTCCCGTTTGAATCAGCTATATATATTCCATCCGGATAATTCTCATCAAATCCGTAATAACCATCAAGAATATTCTGCATTTCCTCATTATCAGGTTTCAACTGTTCAATAGTCTTCTTTGCCGACTTAATACCTGCAATATTTTTATTAAGCCATGACTCAATTTCATTTGCCTGATTATCTACCGAAGATTCCAAAAGATTCTCTGAATAATTTCCAATTATCCCTGATGACATCTCATAGGCAACAAGTACCAGCACAACTACAATCGCAACCATAACCGGAATTATTATCCCAAGTAGTTTTGCCTTAATTGACATATTTCTTTTTTTCTTCATAACAATCCTCCATTCCTTTATAAATGTACTCTCGGTATCTTCTTAACAAAAAATTCCGAGAGTACATCACATAATCTTCAATCAAATCAATCAAATTTGACAAAATATATTTAATTTATACCAATTATAACATTTTTTACATAATATTTATATCTGTTTTTTAACGCTTTTTAATAAAACACACACACTTGTTCCTGTATTCCAAATATCCCGCTGCAATTCATTACTGCGTTTTGAATATTGAAAATTTTTCTGCTATATTTAACTGAAAATCATTGATACATTATGAGCATTTTCTATACATATAAAAATCCCAGACCTGAACAGTCCGGGATTTTTAATCTATTTAATATTTCAAA
>URYE01000100.1 GCA_900551945.1 uncultured Eubacterium sp.
TATTATAAATAGAATTAACGGTGGAAATGTGTTTTAGATGAAATTTTAAATATAATAAAAAAGAAAAAGGAATTGTTGTAAATTTGCGGCAATTCCTTTTTTAGATGGTGGTACAATATAGATAAATATTGAAGAAAATATTATAATATATTAGCAAACTAATAAATTATAAAGTAAAGATGAGGAGGAAAATAATGGGATACATTTTTGGAATGGATATTGGAGTAGCATCAGTAGGTGTGGCAGTTATTAATAATCAGACTTTAGAGATTGAAGAAGTGGTTTCAGATTTATTTGAATCTGCAGATGCAAGTAAAAATGTAGAGAGAAGAAGCGCAAGGCAATCAAGAAGACTGCAGAGAAGAAGAAAAAACAGAGTAAGTGACTTTAATAGGTTATGGATAAAGAGTGGATATGATATACCTGAGGATAATGATGAGAATATTCTATTATTAAGAAATGAAGGAATTAAGAAGGCACTTAGCGAAAAGGAATTATATTATGTCCTTAGATATATGCTGCAGCATAGGGGGATTTCTTATCTTGAGGATGCTTTAGGCGAGGAAGAAGCAAAAGGAAGTTACCAAAAGGGGATTGCACTTAATCAGAAAGAATCGGAAAATTTATTGCCTTGTGAGATTCAGCAGGAGAGAATGATAAGATATGGACAATATAGGGGACAATATGAAATTACAGAGGAAGATGGCTCAAAGGTGACATTGAGTAATATATTTACCACAAGTTCATATATAAAAGAACTTAATAAACTCTTTGAGGTTCAGCAAAAACATGGACTTGTGAATGAAGAATTTGTTAATCAATATATGGAAATCTTCAGAAGAAAAAGAAAGTACTATGAAGGACCAGGAAATGAACTTTCAAGGACAGATTATGGAAAATATACTACTAAGAAAAATGATGATGGAAAATATATAACTGAAAAAAATATATTCGAAAAACTGATTGGAAAGTGTAGTGTTTATAAGAATGAATTCAGAGCTGCAGGTGCTTCATATACTGCACAGGAGTTCAACATATTAAATGATTTGAATAATATAACTGTAGATGGTAAAAAGTTATCAAAAGAACAGAAGGTATCTATAATAGAAAGTATAAAAAGCGCTAACAGGGTGAGTGTAGAAAAAATAATAGGAGATTGTATAGGGAATAAGAAACCATTTATTGAAGGTGCCAGAATTGATAAGAATGGAAAGCATATATACCATTCATTTGAACAATATAATAAAATGCGAAAGGCATTTGAACTAATTAACTTTGATATAGCTGAATTATCAGTAGATGAACTGGATGAGATAGGAAGAATACTTACTATTAATACAGAAAAAGAGGGGATAGAGGAGGCTTTTAAAGAAAGCAAAGTATCTCTAACTGAAGAACAGATTAATGTATTAGTTGATTTAAGAAGAAAAAATTCACTAGCATTTAATAAGTGGCAGTCGTTATCAGTAAAGGCTATGAGAGAGCTTATACCAGATTTATATGAAAGAAGTGTAAATCAGATGGTATTATTAACCGAAAAAGGTATTTTTAAGGAAAAAGAGAATGAATTTGCTAAGAGTGTATATATTCCAAAGGAAATTATAATAAGTGAAATATATAATCCGGTTGTTAAAAGATCTGTTAGTGTTGCACTTGATGCATTAAATGCACTTATTAAGAAGTATGGATATCCAGATGATGTTGTAGTAGAGATGCCAAGAGACAAGAATGAGGATGAACAGAAGGATAGAATTAAGAAATTCCAGAAGAACAGAGAGAACGAATTAAAAGAAATAAAAAATAAGCTTAAACAAGAATATAATATAGAATTAACGGATGAATATTTCAGAAAACATAAGGGATTGGAATTACAACTGAAATTATGGGTAGAACAGGAAGAAAAATGTCCTTATTCAGGCAAGTATATTAATATAAATGATTTATTATATCATCACGATATGTTTGAAGTCGATCATATCATACCATTGAGTATATCTTATGATGATGGAAGAAATAATAAGGTATTAGTTTACAGAGAGGAGAATCAGAGTAAAAGAAATAATACACCAATGACGTATCTGGCTAATGTTAACAGAGATTATGATATGCACGAATTTATGGATTATGTGTTGAAAAATAAAAAGTTCCCACCTAAAAAGAAATCTAATCTGTTATATGGTGAAGATATAACTAAAATAGATGTTGTAAAAGGTTTTATAAACAGGAATCTGAATGATACGAGGTATGCATCACGCAGCATATTGAATGCTATACAGCTATATTTTTCAAGCAGGGATTGTAACACAACAGTAAGAGTTATCAATGGAACGGTCACGCATCAGCTAAGAAACAGATTAAAGTTAGAAAAGGATAGAGATAAATCATATAGCCATCATGCTATTGATGCGGCTATTATATGTTATACCCAGTTAGGCTTATTGAAGTTTAAAGAAATACAAAGCAGGTTTATAGATTTTGATAATGAAGTATATAAAGAGGCAGATATTCAGTCCTGCTATGATGAGAAGTATTATGATGAAGCTTTATTTTCCCAGGTACTTAAGATTAGAAATAATCTTAAAAATGCAGAAGGTGATCCACAGACAACGGTAGTAAGCAGAGGAATATATGCTGAAAGTGAGAAGAATAATGGAATAGTTAAGTATCACCATAGGGTTGATAAGAAAGCTAATCGTGGCTTGAGTAATGCTACTATATATGGAACAAGAAATATCAATAATAAGATATATAAGATTGTAAGCTATGACATAAGAGATAATAAAGATGTAGATTCAATTAGAAAGATTATAGCTGGAGGAAAACAGGAATATTTTCTAATGTATAAGAATGATCCAAAGACATTTGAGACGCTTATGTCAATATATGAACAATTCAATGACGAAAAAAATCCTTTTGTGGCTTTTGAGCAGGAAACGGGTGAAAAGATAAGAAAGTATTCTAAGAAGCACAATGGTCCTGTGATAAAGAAGATAAAATATGCAGATAGCGAAGTTGGTTCATGCATAGATATATCTGCTAATTACGGATATAACAAAGATGACAAAAAGGTAATAATGGACACATTAAAGCCTTACAGGGCTGATTTGTATTATAATAGGAGAAATAATAATTACAGAATAATAGGAGTAAAATATGCAGATTTTAAGTTTGTCAAAGGAAGATATATATTAGATGAGGCATCCTACGAAGATATTCTTGTTAAGGAAGAAATACTTAAATCAGGTATGAAAATAACAGATTTAGAAAGTGAAGGATATGAGTTTAGATTATCTTTTTATAAAAATGACATTATTCAGTATGAGAAAGATGGAGATGTTTATAAAGAAAGATTTTTGTCCAGAACAATGCCTAAACAGAAGAATTACATAGAAACAAAACCAATAGTGGCAGCGAAGTATTTGAAACCACAGAATTTAATAGGACTTACAAAGGCTGATAATATAGGAAAAATATATACTGATATTCTTGGAAATGAGAAAATTGTATACAAAGAAAGATTTAAATTAAGTATTGATTAGCAGGTGGCAATGTGATATTATAATAGTAGGTTTGTGATGACTCAATTTTTTCAGACCTACTAAAATAAGGCTTTATGCCGAAATCAGAGACACCTGAGGGTGTCTCTTTTTTTGTATATAAAAGTTTCTGAAAGAGGATGAGCATGGGATATAAGGTGGTTTTAGTAGAGAATGATGTAAATATGAGCATCAGGCTTAATAATGTAATAATCAATAGAGATGGGCATGATATATGGGTATCGGTAGACGATATATCAGTATTGGTTATAGATAATATGAAGGTAAATATAACAGCTAGGATGTTATCGTATCTTGCAGAGCATAATGTGGGCATTATATTGTGTGATGCAAAGCATCTGCCAATAGGGTATTATGGAGATTATGATAATCATAGTCATATAACTAAGATATTAGGATACCAGGTGGAGTATACCAAAGAGGCCTATGATGAATTATGGAAAACGATAGTTGCAGCTAAATTGTTGAATCAGAAGAAAGTACTGATCAGATTAGGAAGAAGGATAGAAATAATCAAGAAAATAGAAGATTTCTGTGCGGATATAAAAGCAGGAGATACATCTAATAGAGAAGCACATGGTGCTAAAGTGTATTTTAATGAATTAATGGGGACAAGTTTTTCAAGAGGCAATGAAAATATACTTCTGAATGCCGGACTTGATTATGGATATACAATTATCCGTTCATATATAGCCAGACTGTGTGTTGGATATGGACTTAATTGTCAGATAGGAATACATCATAAGAATGAATATAACAGGTTTAATCTTGTTGATGACTTAATGGAGCCGGTAAGACCATTCGTAGATTTATATGTGTATCATCTTTTAGAAAATGAAGAATTTTTTAAAATAGATCATAGACATAAAATAATTAATATTGTCAATCATAAAGTCATGTATAGAAATAAAAGAATGTATATGGGTAATATGTTGGAAGAATATGTTATGCTTTATGCGAAAGGTTTGAAAGATGGCACGGAACTTATATTTCCCGATATTGATGGATATGAGGGGGATAGAGATGAGGTATGATGTAATGCGACTTTTATGCATGTTTGATTTACCAGTAGAAACAGATAGAGAAAAAAAGGAGTATCGCTATTTTAGAAAGAAGCTGGTAACAGAAGGGTTTGTGATGCTGCAATATTCAGTTTATATAAGAACCTGTCCTAATAGGCAGTATTCCGAAAGATTGCAGAAAAGATTGGAAAAGAATCTTCCAGTTAATGGGAATATAAGATTGTTGGAGATAACAGAAAAACAATATGAGGATATGAAGATATTAGTTGGAACTAAAAGTCTGAATGAAAAGATAGCAGGAGATGAAAGATTTATAATAATATGATTATATCGGTAAAAAATGATAATATTTCTTTAGAACCAATAACGCAGGTCTGTGGTACGAATATAAAAAGAAAAAATGCAATAATAAACAATATTGTAAAATATTTTTCGGGTAGTAAATATGCAGAGTACGATGAAATGCAGGCATATGATATAAGAATAGATGATAAAGTTGTTGGAAGAAAATATTTTAATGTATATAGAATAAAGAGTAAGGAAGATTTGGTTTGTGGAATAGAAATATCTAAGACAAGCCTTATGAGAAAGTATCTGGATTATATTAATACGCAATATGATAACCAGATAGTGTATGAGAATATTGTAAATGAATATATGAAAATATTTAAACATATTAATGATGAAATGGAAAAATCTGATATTAATCTTTATATGGATTTTTTAGAAGAAAAAATAAATGATATATGCCAGATTGCTGTAACTAAAAGTAATGATTATGATTATATTGAAAATATGAGTAATATAGAATTATATAAAGAGTACATGCACGTATTGAAAGCTTTTTATATAGATAATCCTGAAAAGATATTACTTATATTAGAAAATGTTGATCACATGCTGGATAGAAATGAGTATAAAGAATTAATTCAGGAATTGGATTGTTTAACTAATGAATTAGATATAAATATAATATCAACTATGAGTATAGATGGATATGTAGTTATAAATGATTATTGTTCAACTGGAATAAATATAATAAATGACGAGAATTATGTATTACCAGAATTGGCAGATATGGAAAAGTTTTTTTATAATAATTATCCGTGTACATATAATCTTAATAGGAAAAATATGATATTATGGTTAGAAAAAATAGTTAATTATATAGGTTGTGAATTATATACTCCAATAGATAGAGAATATGTTTTTCTGAAGTTGTTAAATGAGTCTATAGGTATGCATTTTGAAAAATATAATATGAAAAATAATTTGGAAAATGCTTTTATGCAGACAGTATAAATGCTATAATATACTAGGTGGTGATAATATGTTAAAAGAATTTTTGCTTTTGAAAAGATATGATTTGAGGTTTTAGTACCTGGAAGAATTGAGTCATCATAAAACTTGCCCCTGACCGAAATGTAACATCAGGATGGTTTTAGTACCTGGAAGAATTGAGTCATCATAAAACTTTAATGGACGAAATATCTTATAGATGTTTGTTTTAGTACCTGGAAGAATTGAGTCATCATAAAACTTATACTGGCATTATATTTTGGGAGGAAAGTTTTAGTACCTGGAAGAATTGAGTCATCATAAAACATTGCAAGCTGTTCATCAGAAGTTGTTGTCGTTTTAGTACCTGGAAGAATTGAGTCATCATAAAACAGCGCTATGCGACACAGTAACAGTACGTATGTTTTAGTACCTGGAAGAATTGAGTCATCATAAAACAAGATGTTTATGTCTTTCTGCGTATCTTACGTTTTAGTACCTGGAAGAATTGAGTCATCATAAAACTTCTGTGCCGAGTGAGTACATGGATATTATGTTTTAGTACCTGGAAGAATTGAGTCATCATAAAACAGTGCATCAATATTAAGCTTCGCAACTATGGTTTTAGTACCTGGAAGAATTGAGTCATCATAAAACCAACGAAAGCGACATGTTGCGTGTGTTAATGTTTTAGTACCTGGAAGAATTGAGTCATCATAAAACCATTATATGAAGAAAAACGTATACTTACCCGTTTTAGTACCTGGAAGAATTGAGTCATCATAAAACCAACTGTAACTTCGTTTTTTACTGTTTTATGTTTTAGTACCTGGAAGAATTGAGTCATCATAAAACTAAAAGATAAACCTGGCATTATAAGGCATAGTTTTAGTACCTGGAAGAATTGAGTCATCATAAAACAGGAATTAATGATGAACGATTTATTCACAAGTTTTAGTACCTGGAAGAATTGAGTCATCATAAAACTCGAATGAAATCCATTGAAGCAAACGCCTGGTTTTAGTACCTGGAAGAATTGAGTCATCATAAAACGGGGTTCGCATGACGGACTTGGAAATTATTGTTTTAGTACCTGGAAGAATTGAGTCATCATAAAACTTACTATTGGCATAACCTTTGAAAGAATTGGTTTTAGTACCTGGAAGAATTGAGTCATCATGGAATTCAGATATATGAGTGCAAACATTGACTAAACTGTTTTAGTACCTGAGATATTGAGCCATTAATAAACTTAGAATCTAAAAAAATACTCGAGAGATTAGTTAGTAGATGCATTTTAGAGCTTTCAATATAATAGTTGGGGGCTCTTTTAATTTTTTGAA
>URYE01000101.1 GCA_900551945.1 uncultured Eubacterium sp.
TAGCAACGTCAGTAACTTCGGCTCTTGTAGGACGTGGATTTCTAATCATAGAATCAAGCATCTGTGTAGCTGTTATAACTGGCTTGTATGTTGCGTTACACTTCTTGATGATTTCCTTCTGGTAGTGTGGAACATCTTCTGCTGGAATCTCAACACCCATGTCACCTCTTGCGACCATGATACCATCAGCAACCTTAATAATCTCGTCAAGATTCTCTATACCTTCAGCATTCTCAATCTTAGCGATAACAGGAATATCTGAACCATGCTCCCATAAAAGCTGCTTAATCTCCTGGATACAAGCTGCATTTCTTACAAATGAAGCTGCGATAAAGTCAAATCCCTTTTCAACACCAAAGATAATATCTGCCTTATCTTTTTCTGTAATACCAGGAAGCTTAATCTTTACGTTAGGTACATTAACACCCTTCTTAGAGCCTAATTCACCACCGTTAATAACTGTACAGATAATATCTGTGCCATCAACAACTTCATCAACTCTAAGTTCGATAAGACCATCATCAATAAGAATTGTGTTACCTGTTGTAACATCTTCTGCAAGACCTTCATAAGTGATTGAAGTTGCTTCTGCACTACCTTCAACCTGTCTTGTTGTAATTGTAAACTTCTGTCCTTCTACAAGTGTAACCTTCTTATCATCCTTAATTGCACCTGTTCTGATTTCAGGACCCTTTGTATCAAGTAAAGTTGCGATTGGAATATTTAATTCCTTTCTTACACTTTCAACTAACGCAAAACGACCAGACTGTTCCTCATGGTCACCATGAGAAAAATTGAATCTTGCAATATCCATACCATTTAATGCAAGTTTCTTAATGAGTTCCCTATCATTAGTGTTAGGTCCCATTGTACATATAATCTTAGTCTTTTTCATCTTTACCTCCATAATATACTCTATTGTATTAATCATTTTATTTTCTTAAAACCTTTGAAAATTATTACATAAATTCATAATAATATCAATAGTGCGTTTATTATAACTTGTTTTTACTAAAAAGAAAATGATTTTTTAAGTTTTTCTTTATAAATTTAATTATTTTTTGTGATTTAATTTATATTATTAATGTTAATTTGTGATTTTGATTTACTTTATAATGTTTTTTAACTATACTAAATATGCCAAACACACTATGCGAATTTCTTAAATTATCATGATAATTGGCAATGTGTTACTTATTACCTGCATAAATAAAAAAGTCCTCATGCCACACTTATATTAAATATAATAAAGTTATGGCATAAAGACTTTCTTAATATTGTTAAAATCTTATCTAATTTGTTTTCTTATTATTATTTTCATCTGTTACATGGATATGTGTGTATAAATGGTCTTGACAATACTCAAGGTTTCCTTTGCACTTCGAACAAAATCTAAAAGTAAGGTCATCTCCATCTAATTCTGTTCTACCACATACAGCACATCTGTGCTTTGTGCCTGTTACAGGATTGATGTATGGTTTATTAGCTGTTTGCCATGTAGTCTTTTCGCTATTAGCATTGTAGACTCTTTCGGTATAAGATACTTTTCTTTTTTTCTCCGCCTTTTTAGCTGTCTTATATGCCTTATTAAAGTTTCTTTGAGTTGCATTTTTAGGTCGTCCCATTTTAAAAGATAGCGCAAACACTATAAAGTTAATCATAGAAACAAGGGCTGCTGTTGCCGATACTGGACTTAATACAATTCCCTTTACTGCAAGCGCATATACTGTATATGGTGATAAAAATAATGATACATAACCACCGATAATTGTTATAGCAAATATTGCTGCGTCAAATATTCCAAGCCATTTTATCTTAATAGGAAGCACGAAAAACAGCATAACCTCCATGTCTGGCTGTTCCATTGCAAATGCCATAAATAACGCAAGGTTAATATAGTAAGTACTCATATGATAATTAATTCCAAATACAAGATAAATAATTATCGCAGCTATTACATGAAATATCATTCCCATAAAGAAATAACAATTAAATCTAAACGCACCCCATATATTTTCAAGTACTGTTCCTATCATATAATAAAAATACAATACAAAAAATAGAAAAATAATACTTGTATTGCTAGGTGGTTGAATAATAAATGTTACTATTCTCCATATCTGACCATGTAGTATCTTTTGTGCATCAAGTGCAAGAAATGTATCATAGACTGCTGGTGTCCATATATTAATAATTATCCCAAGCACATACAACGCAATAATGTAAAGCATAAGATTTTTGATAGCATACTTTCCAAACTTACGCTCTAGTTTGTTAATCCAATTCATAACTTCTCCCTTTCATTTAATTTATTCTTGCAAATATATAATATCATTATCACACATAATTAGTCAAAAAATCAATCAAATATTCATTATATAAACATAAAATTATAACATTATTATAAACTCTAATTACTAATCTTGAAATCTTAGACATAACATAATATAATAGGAAAGATTATTTATTCGACACAAAATAACAAACAATATAATAACAATAAAGGAGGCAGGCATTTTTGCCAATATATTTATGAACACATATAAATTAGGTATAGACATTGGTTCTACAACTGTTAAAGTTGCTATCTTAGATGACAACTTTAATATAATGTTTTCAGATTATGAAAGACATTTTGCTAATATTCAAGAAACATTACAATCACTTCTTGAAAAAGCTGTAGACCAATTAGGTACATTTAACTGTCAGCCTGTAATTACAGGTTCAGGTGGTCTTACTCTTGCAACACATCTTGAAGTCCCATTTACTCAAGAAGTTGTTGCTGTATCTACTGCACTTCAAGACTACGCCCCACAATGTGACGTTGCTATTGAATTAGGTGGAGAAGATGCCAAGATTATTTATTTTACAAATGGTATTGACCAACGTATGAACGGTATCTGTGCCGGCGGTACTGGTTCATTTATTGACCAAATGGCTACACTTTTACAAACAGACGCAGCCGGTCTTAATGAATACGCAAAGCATTACCAGTCAATTTATCCAATAGCTGCAAGATGTGGTGTTTTCGCAAAATCCGATATTCAACCATTAATTAATGAAGGAGCTACAAAAGAAGACCTCTCTGCTTCTATTTTCCAAGCAGTTGTTAATCAGACAATCAGTGGTCTTGCTTGTGGTAAGCCAATTCGTGGAAATGTCGCTTTCTTAGGTGGGCCACTTCATTTCCTTTCAGAATTAAAGCAGGCATTCATAAGAACATTAAGTCTTACACCAGAACAAGTTATAGCACCAGACCACTCACACCTTTTTGCTGCCGTTGGTTCTGCTATGAATTACAAAGAAGATGTATGTCTTGATGTTTCAGAAATAATCACACGTCTTCAAGGTAAGATTAAGCTTGACTTTGAAGTAGAACGAATGGAACCACTTTTTGAAAATCAAGAAGCTTACGACAAATTTACAAAAAGACATAATTCACATAAGGTAGCCACAAGAGCCTTATCGGAATATCGTGGTAACTGTTATCTAGGTATAGACGCAGGTTCAACAACTACAAAGGTTGCTCTTGTTGGTGAAGATGGAAAGCTTTTATACTCTTTCTACAGCAGTAATAATGGCTCACCACTTGCTACAACTATTACTTCTATAAAAGAAATATATTCACTACTTCCAGCAGGTGCTAACATTGTGCGCTCATGTTCTACAGGTTATGGTGAAGCATTAATCAAGGCTGCGCTTCTTCTTGACGATGGAGAAGTTGAAACAGTTTCACATTACTATGCTGCTGCCTTTTTTGACCCAGAAGTTGACTGTATTATTGATATCGGCGGTCAGGATATGAAATGTATCAAAATAAAGAACCAAACCGTTGACTCAGTTCAGCTTAATGAAGCTTGTTCGTCTGGTTGTGGTTCATTTATTGAAACATTTGCAAAATCTCTTAATTTTGAAGTTAAAGACTTCGCCAAAGAAGCACTTTTTGCAAAGCACCCTATCGACCTCGGTACTCGTTGTACTGTATTTATGAACTCAAAGGTTAAACAAGCTCAAAAAGAAGGCGCAGAAGTTGCCGATATTTCAGCAGGTCTTGCTTACTCTGTAATTAAGAACGCATTATATAAGGTAATAAAAATTGCCGACCCAGACGATTTAGGTAAACACATCGTAGTACAAGGTGGAACATTTTATAATGATGCAGTTCTTAGAAGCTTTGAAAAAATTACAGGTGTTGAAGCAATAAGACCTGATATTGCAGGAATTATGGGAGCTTTCGGTGCTGCTCTTATAGCCAGAGAAAGATATGACGGAATGTCAGAGTCAACAATGTTATCTATTGACAAGATAAATGATTTGAAGTTTGAAACTGCAATGACAAGATGTAAGGGTTGTACTAACAGTTGTCACCTTACTATTAACAAGTTCTCTGGCGGACGACAGTTTATTACAGGTAACAGATGTGAACGTGGCCTTGGTAAAGCAAAGTCAAAAGACAAACTTCCTAATCTTTTTGATTACAAGTTCCACCGCCTTTTTGACTATGAACCACTTTCTGATGAAGAAGCAACTCGTGGCACTGTCGGTATCCCTCGTGTCCTTAATATGTATGAAAACTATCCATTTTGGTATACTTTCTTTACAAAGTTAGGTTACAAGGTTGTTCTTTCACCACAGTCAAGCCGTAAGATTTATGAACTCGGTATTGAGTCAATCCCATCAGAGTCAGAATGTTATCCTGCAAAGCTTGCACATGGTCATATTTCATGGCTTATTAAGAATAATGTAAAGTTTATTTTCTATCCATGCGTTCCTTACGAACACAAAGAAATAGAAAATACTAACAACCATTACAACTGCCCTATCGTTACATCTTATGCAGAAAATATCAAGAATAATGTTGAGGAAATAAAAACAGAGCACATTGACTTTAGAAATCCTTTCCTTTCTTTTGAAAATAGAGAAATCCTTGAAAAACGTCTTTGTGAAGAATTTTCCGACATTCCTTCATCAGATGTAAAGTCCGCTGTTATTGACGCTTGGGCTGAACTTATGCAATCAAGAGAAGATGTTCGTAAAAAAGGGGAAGAAGTCATTCAGTACTTAAAAGACAACAACAAACGTGGTATAGTTCTTGCTGGCAGACCTTATCATGTTGACCCAGAAATTAATCATGGTATCCCAGAGCTTATTAACTCTTATGGTCTTGCCGTACTTACAGAAGATTCTGTTTCACATTTAGGAAATATTGACAGACCACTTATCGTTATGGACCAGTGGATGTATCACTCAAGACTTTATGCTGCCGCAAGTTATGTAAAGACTGTTGATAACCTCGACTTAATACAGCTTAACTCTTTTGGTTGCGGACTTGATGCTGTTACAACTGACGCAGTAAATGATATTCTTACAAAGGCAGGAAAGATATATACT
Source organism: uncultured Eubacterium sp. (assembly GCA_900551945.1). Lineage (GTDB taxonomy): Bacteria > Bacillota > Clostridia > Lachnospirales > Lachnospiraceae > Lachnospira. The sequence continues at coordinate 5,392 of URYE01000101.1, forward strand.
GTGCTTAAAATTGATGAAGTCAACAATCTTGGTGCAGCAAGAATTCGTGTACGTTCTCTTATTGCAGCTCTTAAAGTAAGAGAGTCAAAGAACTACCATAGAAAGATTGAAAGCGCCGCATTTGACAGAATTGATTTTACACCTGAAATGCGTAAAAACTACACAATCCTTTGCCCTCAAATGTCACCTATTCACTTTGATTTGTTAGGTCCAGCCCTTTCATCTTGTGGATATAACTTTGAAGTGCTTGAAAATGATAACAAATCAGCCGTTAATGTTGGTCTTAAGTATGTTAATAATGATGCTTGTTACCCATCACTTATGGTTGTTGGTCAGATTATGGATGCTGTATTATCAGGAAAATATGATTTATCACGAACAGCTATTATCATTACACAAACTGGTGGTGGTTGTAGAGCTTCTAACTACATTGGCTTTATAAGACGTGCTCTTACTAAAGCTGGACTTGAATACATTCCTGTAATTTCATTAAGTGCTCAAGGTATTGAAAGCAACTCCGGCTTTAAATATGATTTACCAATGCTTAAAAAAGCTATGCAGGCAATTGTATATGGTGATGTATTTATGAATGTTGTATACAGAACAAGACCTTACGAAAAGGTAGAAGGTTCTGTTAATGCTCTCCATGAAAAATGGAAAAAAATATGTATTGAACAGCTTACTAAGAAAAAAGTATCCATGAAGGAATACAAAAACAATATAAGACAAATTATCAAAGAATTTGACGAAATAGAATTACTTGACGTTAAAAAACCTCGTGTTGGTATAGTTGGAGAAATCCTCGTTAAATTCTTACCAGCCGCTAACAACTACCTTGTTGACTTACTCGAAGCAGAAGGTGCTGAAGCTGTCGTTCCTGACTTAATGGGCTTCTTGTTATACTGTGCTGAAAATGCTAACTTTAAACGAGATTATCTTGGAGCTTCTAAAAAATCAGCATTTATTAACAATACCGTTATAAAGCTTCTTGAATGGTTTAGAAAGAGTGCTACTACTGCTCTCGCAGAAAGTAAACGTTTTACTCCACCATCAAGTATCAAAGAAACAGCCAATATTGCAAAAGACCTTGTATCTTTAGGTAATCAAACTGGTGAAGGTTGGCTTCTTACTGGTGAAATGATTGAGCTTATACATAATGGTGTTGGTAATATCGTATGTTGTCAACCATTTGCTTGTCTTCCTAATCACATTGTTGGTAAGGGTGTAATTAAAGAACTTCGTGCAGCTTTTCCAGAAGCCAATATTATAGCAATTGACTACGACCCAGGTGCTTCTGAAGTTAATCAGCTCAATCGTATTAAGCTTATGCTTTCTACTGCTAATAAAAACCTTGAAAAAAAGGCACAATAATATTATAATAATATAATAAAAAATTGGTCAATCATATATTTTCAATCCGTTTCGCTATTTACCGATACCGATTAAAGATAACATGACTAATAATTGAATATTGGAATGGAGGATTTAAGATGGACTTTTTACTTTTTTTAGGACCAATCATTGGTGTTAGTATTTCTATTATTGCTACTGTAGTTATAGTATCTGTAGTAGGTGCTGTAGCCGGTACAGAAGAAGATGTTGAAGATTAATCCAATTTAAAAACATTAAAATAATAGAGCTGTCGCACTAGCGAAAGTTTATACA
>URYE01000102.1 GCA_900551945.1 uncultured Eubacterium sp.
ATTATGAATAATAAAAAAGATACATTTATGTTAGGTGGAAAGGAATTTTCATCAAGATTTATATTAGGTTCAGGTAAGTATTCAATGGAACTTATAAAAGCCGCTATTGAAAACGCACAAGCACAGATTATAACTCTTGCTGTAAGAAGAACTAATACTAAGACAAGTGAAAATATATTAGATTATATTCCTGATAATGTAACATTACTTCCTAATACTTCTGGTGCAAGAGATGCGAAAGAGGCTGTGAGAATTGCAAGAATGGCAAGAGAGTTAGGTTGTGGTAATTTTGTAAAAGTCGAGATTATGAAAGATTCAAAATATCTTCTTCCAGATAATAATGAAACTGTAAAAGCTACAGAAATGCTTGCTAATGAGGGCTTTGTAGTACTTCCGTATATGTATCCTGACCTTTATACAGCTAGGGAGCTTGTAGAAGCAGGTGCAAGTGCCGTAATGCCACTTGGTGCGCCAATTGGTTCTAATAAAGGTCTTACAACAAAAGAATTTATTAAAATTATTATAGATGAAATAGACCTTCCTGTTATTGTAGATGCAGGTATAGGAAGACCATCACAAGCTTGTGAAGCAATGGAAATGGGAGCTGCAGCTATTATGGCAAATACAGCAATAGCAACAGCAGGAGATGTTACTATGATGGCAGAGGCGTTTAAAAATGCTATAAATGCAGGAAGACAAGCTTATCTTTCAGGGCTTGGACGAGTATTAGAAAGAGGAGCAAGTGCCTCAGACCCATTAACAGGATTTTTAAGAGATTAAACAATAATATGACTGGAGCATTAAAAATATGAGTAGTGAAGTTAAAAGAGAAAATTCTTTCTATGTAGACTCAGATAAGTTAAGTAAAGAAGCTCTTGAAAAAAAACATAGATTAGAAAATGACCCATCAGTAAGAACAGACCCATTTGAATATATGGATGGAATGGAAAAGATATCATCAGACATTATGGATAAAGTTATAGCTGCAATGAATGATTATGACTATAACAAATATACTGCTGTTGATGTAAAAAGAGCGCTTGATAGTGAAACTTGTGGTATTGAAGAATTTAAAGCACTGTTGTCACCCGCAGCACTTCCATTTCTTGAAGATATGGCAATTAAAGCTAAAATAGAAACGAGCAAGCACTTTGGAAATACAGTATACATATTTACACCTTTATACATAGCAAATTATTGTGAAAATTATTGTGTATATTGTGGTTTTAACTGTTATAATGACATAAAAAGGAAAAAGCTTTCTTATGACGAAATTGAACATGAAATGAAAATCATTGCAAACTCGGGAATAGAAGAGATACTTATGCTTACAGGAGAAAGTAGAGTGGCAAGTGATGTTAAATATATAGGAGAGGCATGTAAGCTTGCTAAGAAGTATTTTAGAAATATAGGACTTGAGATATATCCTTTAAATAGTGATGAATATAGATATTTACATCAATGTGGAGCTGATTATATAACAGTATTTCAAGAAACATATAATGCAAAAAAATATGAAACACTTCATCTTATGGGACATAAAAGAGTGTTTCCTTATAGATTTGAAGCTCAAGAAAGAGCTATTATAGGTGGTATGAGAGGCGTAGGTTTTTCAGCACTTTTAGGTTTGTCAGACTTTAGAAAAGATGCACTAGCAACTGCACTTCATGTATATTATCTTCAAAGAAAGTATCCATATGTGGAATATTCTCTTTCTTGTCCAAGACTTCGTCCAATAATTAACAATGATAAGATTAATCCATTGGAAGTAGGTGAAAAGCAATTATGTCAAGTGCTTTGTGCATATAGAATATTTTTACCATACGTTGGAATTACTGTATCATCAAGAGAAAATAAGTCTTTTAGAGATGGTATTGCAAAGATAGCAGCAACTAAAGTATCAGCAGGTGTATCAACAGGTATAGGCGACCATGAAAGTAAATATACTGGAAAGCAGGAGGAAGAAGCAGGTGATGAGCAATTTGAAATATCAGATGCAAGAAGTTTTGACCAGATGTACTCTGATATGGAACAAGAAGGTCTTCAGCCTGTGTTAAATGATTACGTTTATGTATAAAATATGTGTAACAAATAGACATCTTGTAAAGGGGGACTATTTAGAGCAAATTAAAAAGGTTGTTAATACAGATATATCAGCTCTTATGCTTCGTGAAAAAGACCTTGATGAAGATACTTATAAAAAATTATCATTAGAAGTAATGAAAGTCTGTGAAAATGCAGGCGTAGACCTTATTATTAATAAATTCATTAATGTAGCTGATGAATTAGGAGTAAAAAGGATACATTTACCATTTCAAGATTTTAAAAATAGAGTGGCTTCTAATAATATAGATACAAAAAAATATATATTAGGAACGTCAACACATTCCGTAGAAGATGCCATTTATGCTAATAATAACGGTGCTTCATATATAACAGCAGGTCATATATTTGCAACAGATTGTAAAAAAGGCTTAGAGCCTAGAGGGCTAGTATTTCTAAGTAATGTATGTAATGCCGTAGACATTCCTGCATACGCAATTGGTGGGATTAATAAGAATAATATGCAGGCTTGTATTGATAGTGGCGCAGATGGAGTCTGTATAATGTCAGGCTACATGACCTTATAGCTATAAAATGGTGCTGTCGCATTAACGAAAATTAAAACTTTCTTATTGCGACAGCACTGTTTTTTGATATTATAACTTTATATTTTTCACTATAAGTTGCACAAATAATAATAATATGTTTTAATATACTATACATAATAAGCTAATAATGGGGAATTGTTTGCTAAAATAATGTATATTATTTAAGGAATGGTATGTTTGTATGCGTAGTAGTAGAAAAAATAAAGTTACAGTTTATGAAGAAGGGCTTTTTGTACTTGATAATACAGTTAATGTAAGTAGTGATAATTGTGACGCAATACGTTATGCTTTATTTGAAAATGAAGCAGTAGGAGCTGTTGCAGGTTATTATGACGACAGGCTTTCAATTGTATTTGCAAGTGATATATTTTTACAAAACTTAGGTTATAGTCACGAGGAATTTATTAGTAAAACAGATAGTTCGCTGTTAAGCGTTATATATAGTGAAAATTTAGATTTGTTTGAGGTTAATCGTTTTAGAAAGTCTAGTGGAATGAATGAATTTAAAATGATTGCGAAAGATGGTTCTCCTATAAATGTTCGTTCATTTAAGACAGAAACTAAAGATGAACGTGGTCGTGTTATGTGGGTTATATATGTAAGAATAAACAAAGAAGGACAACAACTTACACTTGTTAATGATATAATACAATCAGGGTTTTGGTCTATTGATTATGACGAAGATGGTAATATATCTAATGTTATGTGGAGTAATAAAATAAGGCAAATGTTAGGCTATACAGACACAAATGATTTGCCTAATACAATACAAGTGTGGAAAGACAGTATATATCCAGAAGATAAGAATTTTGTATTACCTATATTTAATAGTATACCTAACAATCGTAATAGAAATAATTATGATTTTGAATACAGACTTAAGCTTAAAGATGGGACATATCAATGGTTTAGAATTAATGCTGAAGTAACTAGAAGAATTAATGGTACGTAACATCAGAAAAAGAATTTGAGCTTAAGTCTAAAAAAGCTTTAAAAGAGGCATGTGAAGTATCTAATCAAGCTAATGCGGCAAAGACACAATTTCTGTCTAATATGTCACATGATATAAGAACACCTATGAATGCAATTATAGGAGGAAGAAGAATTTAGCTTGTCCGAGCTTATTGACAATATGCTTACTATGGTAATGTCAGGAATAGAAGAAAAGGGACATAGACTTAATGTAAGAATACCAGATATAAAACATGAGGCTGTTGTAGGTGACAGTCTTCGTATACAACAGATTTTTGTTAATATAATGAGCAATGCCATAAAATATACACCTAATGGTGGAAATATTAATATTACTATTTCAGAAAAGTCAACTAATAAGGCAAAAATAGGTTGTTATGAATTTATTGTTGAAGATAATGGTATTGGAATAAGTAAAGAGTTCCAAAAAGAGATATTTAAGCCCTTTACAAGAGAAAATTCTAAAGAAACAGCCAAAATTCAAGGTACAGTACTTGGCATGGCAATCACTAATAATATTGTTAAGATGATGAATGGCAATATAAAAGTTGAAAGTGAAAAAGGAAACGGCAGTAAGTTTATTGTTGATATATTTCTGAAACTTCAAAATAGTAATGATATATCAGTAGACGAATTTGTTAATCTTCCGGTACTTGTAGTTGATGATGATGAGATGTGTTGTATTAGTGCTGTTGAAGTACTTAAGGATATAGGCATAGATGCTAAGTGGGTAACATCAGGAAAACAGGCAATAGATGTAACTATAGAAAAACACAATTCTGGTGAAGACTTTTTTACCATAATATTAGATTGGAAAATGCCAGAAATGGACGGTATTGAAACAGCAAGGCAGATTAGAAAAAATATTGGACGAGACGTTCCAATTATAGTATTATCTGCTTATGACTGTTCAGAAATAGAAGAAGAAGCAAAAAATGTTGGAATAGACGCATTTATATCAAAGCCATTGTTTAAGTCAAAGCTAACGAAGCTTTTTAAAGAGCTTGTAGAAGTTGAACATATAGAGCAAGAAAAAGACCCTGTTGAGCAGATAAGTAAACTAGATTATTCAGATAAAAGAATACTTGTCGCTGAAGATAATGAGATTAATCGAGAAATAGCAGTTGAAATTATAAAAATGACAGGAGCAAAAACAGAAGAAGCCGATAATGGCAAGATGGCAGTTGATATGGTTATTAATAGTAAGCTTTATTATTATGATATGATACTTATGGATATTCAAATGCCATTTATGAATGGTTATGAAGCAGCAACAGCAATAAGAGCCTTAAACCGTAAAGATACAGCTACAATTCCAATAATAGCAACTACAGCTAATGCTTTCGCAGAAGATGTAGTATTGTCAAAGAGTTCAGGAATGAATGAACATATAGCAAAGCCAATTGATATTACAAAATTAAAAGATGTATTAAGGCGATGGTTATAACGATATTTACATAAATAAATCCTAACTATGACTTTTGTTTTAAAAAATAGTAAGTTATAGTTGGGATTTTTGCATATATGTATAAAATATATATAGACAGTGAGAATGATTTCCTATATAATGTTTGAGAAAAATAATAACTATATGATATAATAACATATATACAAAAGATAACAGCTATTGTTGTTATAATTAGGGGACTTATTTGATAGTGCTAAATTGGGAGAAAATTTATGAAAAAAAGAATGTTAGCAGTATTACTTTTAATAATATGTGTTATGCCTATTAACGGTTGTGCATTTGATAAATTTACTAAGTCTGGTAATACTAATAAAAACGAAGATATTCTTATAATAGGTATTGATAGTGAATACGAACCGTATACATATAAGAATGAGAATGGTGAGCTTACAGGTATTGATATAGAGATATCAAAGGAAGTATGTAATCGTTTAGGTATTACACCTATATACAAGGCAATACCGTGGGACTTAAAAGACGAATATCTAAAAAATGGAACAATAGATTGTGTATGGAGTTGTTTTTCATATACAGGTAGAGAAGATAAATATCAATGGGCTGGGCCGTATCTTTATAGTCGTCAGGTAGTTGTTGTAAGAAATGATAGTGATATTTATCACTTAAGTGATTTAGAGGGGAAGCTAGTTTCAGTTATGTCAAGTACTAAGCCAGAGAGTATATTTTTAGATAAACTTTATGATTATATCCCAGATATTAAAGATTTGTATTGTTTTAAAAATCTTGAGTATGCCTTTGTTGCAATGCGAAAAGGTTATACAGATGCAGTATCAGGACATGAAACAGCAATAAAAATATGTATGGACAGTGACGAAGAAAATTATAGAATATTAGATGAAGCATTACTTAAAGTTCAAATTGGAGTAGCTTTTGATAAAGATAGCACTAATCAACCAGTAGATGATGTAAGTAATGTCTTAAAGGATATGAAAGAAGAGGGTACAATAGATAAAATAGTTAGTAAATATGGATTAGAACCAGATAAAGTAGTGAGAGGGAAGTAATGGAAAAGTTAAAAAAGAAATTCAAACAGACAAGGTCAATTTGGGTTCCATTGCTTATAGGATTATTAGTATTATATATACTATATATGATACTTACTAATAAGGATATAAAGAATGCGTATAATGTAGCACAGAATACTATATCATATATAAAAACGAGTTGTATAAGATATGATAATAATATAGTAGGTAATCAAGTTAAAAATCAAGTGTTATTACTAGGAAAAGCAAAAGGACTTAGTAGACACATGACGACAGAAGAATTGTTAAGCAAAGAAACTCTTGATACATATATAAGTGAGCAGATTATCACAGGTGTAGTTGTGTTTGATAAGAATATTCAAGCAATAAATGTATGTGGTGACAATGCTTATAACATTATTAGTAGTATAAGAGAGAATATCAATATAACTAATATTATAAAGAATAAAAGTAAGTCATATATGGACCGCATTGAGATAGAAGATAGTATATATGAGTATGCTGTTGTTTCAAGACTTGATGATGACGGTCTAATTGTTTGTTATAATGATGTTACGAATTCGATAGAAACAGATGGAGAACTCACAATTAATACACTTCTTAAAGATAATAATTTTAATATGAATGGTACTGTATTATATCTGATGGGGAAAAGATAATAAGTGCTAATGAT
>URYE01000103.1 GCA_900551945.1 uncultured Eubacterium sp.
ACATATTTTCTACTTCCTGTGTATAAATCATCTTATTACTCCTTTCGTAATTGAAAATGTACTTACAATTCCGTACTTTGATTATTTTCTCACAAACTTATTAAATAGTCAATGACCCTTTAATATTTTTACAAGTTTTTTATCATTTTTTTACATCAACATCTCAACTGACCACTTATAATAATTTAATTTATATATTTTTTAACTAATGTGCGGTCAAGTAAACAACTATTGCTTTTCTACAACTTCATTCCTATTCTTATAGATACTTCCACTAGGAACGCAACCTCTTACACTTGATAATGGGTAAATATTGCTATTTCTGCCAACTATTGTTCCTGGGTTAAGGACACTTCCACAACCAACTTCCACATTGTCACCAAGAAATGCACCGATTTTTTTAATACCTGTGTCGATTGGAGTGTCAATTCCTTTAATAGTAATAAGCTTCTTATCTGACTTAACATTAGATGTTATTGAGCCTGCTCCCATGTGAGCCTTGTAGCCTAAAATGGAATCACCAACATAATTGTAATGTGGGACTTGAACTTTATTAAATAAAATTACATTTTTTAATTCTGTAGAATTACCTACTACTGCACCCTCACCTACAATTGCATTCCCCCTAATAAATGCACAATGTCTTACTTCTGCGTCTTTTCCTATGATACAAGGGCCGTTAATATATGCTGTAGGAAATACATTTGCACTCTTAGCAATCCATATATTTTCACCCTTTTTCTCGTACTCGTCTTCTGGTAAAGTATTTCCAAGCTCTATAATAAAATCTTTAATCTTTGAGAGAACTTCCCACGGATATACACAACCGTCAAAGATTTTAGCTGCAATCGTTTCATTAAGGTCAAATAATTCCTTAATCGTTACACTATTATTTTCCATAATAATCTCCATTCTGCCACTCTTAACACTGTACTATGGCACAAATTATTTTACTTTTATTAATGTATTCAATTAATTCCCAACCTTTATTATAAGTTGGGAATTATTTTTATTAATTATTCTACTGTTACTGACTTAGCAAGATTTCTAGGCTTATCAACATCATTTCCTTTAAGAACTGATGTATAATATGCTATAAGCTGAAGTGGTACTGCGGCAACCATTGGTGTTAATAATTCATCTACTTTAGGTAACTTGATTATATAATCAGCTACATCATCGCCTACTTCAAGTCCATCATTGCATATTAATATAACCATAGCTCCTCTAGCTTTAACTTCCTTGATATTACTTATAGTCTTTTCAACAAGACTACTTTGTGTTGCAACAGCTATAACTGGCATACCATCTGTAATAAGTGAAATAGTTCCATGCTTTAATTCGCCTGCTGCATATGACTCAGAATGAATGTATGATATTTCCTTTAACTTAAGAGAACCCTCCATACTTAAAGCATAATCAAGTCCCCTACCTATATATAAAAGACTCTCTGCATTCATAAGCTTTGAAGCTACAAAAGAACAGTTGTCTTTAAGTTCAAGTGCGTCATTTATAACTTCTGGAATGTTTAAAAGTTCTTCTGTGTACTTTTCGCACTGTTCCTTGCTAATCTTACCTGCTGTATATGCGAGTTCAAATGCGATTAAGTACATAACTGATATCTGAACCATATATGCTTTTGTTGAAGCTACTGATATCTCTGGGCCTGCGTGTGTATATACAACCATATCAGCTTCTCTTGCAATTGATGAACCAACTACATTTACAACAGCCATTGTGTCTGCATTAACTTCCTTAGCAAGTCTTAATACAGCAAGAGTATCTGCTGTTTCTCCTGACTGTGATATTACTATTAATAAATCATTTTCTGTAATAAGTGGGTCTCTATATCTAAACTCTGACGCAATATCAACAATTACAGGTATTCTTGCCATTTTTTCAATAACATACTTACCGACCATTCCTGCGTGCATTGCTGTTCCGCAGCCTACAATAAATATTTTGTTGTAATTCTTAAGCTTTGAAATATCAATGTTATCTGATGAAAAATCTGGCACATTGTTGACTATTCTAGGGCTAACTGTATCTCTTACAACTGCTGGCTGTTCATGTATTTCCTTAAGCATAAAATGTTCATAGCCGCCCTTTTCTGCTGCGTCTACGTCCCAGTCTGCTGTGTGTAACTCCTTTTTAATATGCTCTTTGTGCATATTGTATACATCTATACTATCTTTCTTTACCACAGCAATTTCATTTTGCTCTAACAAATAATAATCTCTTGTATAATTAATAATTGCCGGCACATCTGAAGCTATAAAGTTTTCATTTTCTCCAACACCTACTATAAGCGGACTGTCTTTTCTTACAGCAAATATTCTATCTGGATAATCTCTAAACATAATACCAAGCGCATAAGAGCCTTTAATGTCTGATAACACCTTTATAATAGTGTCAACAGGGTCATCTACATAGTAATAATCAAGCAATTTTGCAACTATTTCTGTATCTGTTTCACTTACAAAACTATATCCTTCATCTATAAGGAAATCTTTAATCTGCTTATAATTTTCAATAATACCGTTATGTACTATAGTTACTCTTTTATTGCCATGTGGGTGTGAATTGATATCAGATGGTTCTCCATGTGTTGCCCATCTTGTATGACCAATTCCACAGTGACCATGTGGTTTTCCCTCTTGCTCCATCTTTTCAACTAGATTAAGAAGTCTACCTTTACACTTTTCTACTTTAATTGTACCTTTGTCAAATACAGCAATACCTGCTGAGTCATAACCTCTATATTCAAGCTTTGAAAGACCATTAACTAATACGTCTGCACAATCTCTATCGCCAACATATCCTACTACTCCACACATATAATTACCATTTACCTTTCAATTGTTTATAATTTATAGTTTTTCGCTGAAGCATTAAACATTGTTATTAACTGTGACTGGTTTCTAAGTCCCATAACTGCCATAGTTCTTCTTTGCACAAAGCCCTCTAGCTTCTGCATATATTCATCGGAAGATATACTTCCCTCTGCTACATAATTAAGTCCTTTTTCCCAGCTTGCCGTAAGCTCTGGATTGAGAAGCTGATGTATTGAACTTTCCACTACATCATAAATTATCTCGCCTAACAATGTCGGTGTTATAGTTTGAGTCTTATTATTAGTAGCTATGTATTGAATTTTGTTGAGCTTTTTTAATATCTCTGCTCTTGTTGCACTCGTTCCAATACCCGACCCTTTAATCTGCGCTCTTAATTCTTCATCTTCAATTAACTGACCTGCATTTTCCATCGCAAGAATAATTGAACCTGAATTATAACGCTTAGGTGGTGACGTTTCACCCTCTTTAATATCAAAACTACCGATGTCTATAATATCTCCTTTTTTGCACTTTTTCAATACCTCAAATAAAGCATTGTCATTTTTTGTATATTTTACTTCATTTGCTTCATCTAACTTTTGCTTTGAAAAGGAGTTCTTTGCTACTTCAAGATAGCCTTCACTTACAAGCACTCTTAATGAAGATGTAAATGTTTCATTTTTAATATTAAGAGTTATTCCCACTTTACTATACTGTGCCGCAGGATAAAATATACTTAAAAATCTTCTTACAATAATCTCATATGTCTTAACTGCTGTCTGTGAAAGTGTCTTTAGATTGTTAAGCCCTTGCCCTGTCGGGATTATTGCATAGTGGTCTGTAATCTTTTTGTCATCACAGTAACGTGTCTTAGCAATATTTTTTTGCATACCATTTGACAATATATTTTCTACAAATGGAGCTACTTTCTCATATCTAAGCAACCCACCAATATTTTTGTGAATTTCTTTACAAACGGCTGTTGACAAAACTCTTGCGTCTGTTCTTGGATACGTTACTAGCTTTTTTTCATAAAGCTGTTGAATTATATTAAGTGTTTCATCCGGACTTATCTTAAAAAGCTTTGAACACTCATTTTGTATTTCGGCAAGATTATAAAGAAGTGGCGGATTTTTAACTTCTTTTTTTCTTTCAATTTTTTCAACAACTGCTTTAATAGGCTTTGGCTCTGATAACATTTTCACAAGCTCCTCTGCCTTTTCTTTTTCTTTAAAGCCATTGTCTTTATATAAAAATGGTGTTCCCGCATATACACTTTTTTCATTAACTTTCCACTCTGCGTCAAATACAGCTTCTCCCTGTGTAGTTGCTATTACCTTAAAAAATGGTGTTTTTACAAAGGCTCTTATTTCTCTTTCACGCCTTACTATCATTCCTAAAACACAAGTCATAACACGACCTACAGATATAACTGTTCTATCAGTTTTTAGATAGTTGGAAATGTTTCTGCCATATTTTAATGTAAGAACTCTTGAAAAATTAATTCCCATAAGATAATCTTCTTTTGCTCTAAGATATGCCGAAGCACATAGATTGTCATATTCAGATAAATCTTTAGCTGTTTCTATTCCTTTTAATATTTCTTCTTCTGTTTGAGAGTCAATCCACACTCTTTTTTCTTTCTTGTTAGCTTGCTTTACACCTGCCATCTGTTCTACAAGTCGATATATATACTCTCCTTCTCGCCCCGAGTCAGTACACACATATATAGTTTCTACATCATCACGAGTAAGAAGTGTCTTTACTATGTTAAATTGTTTCTCAACCGCAGGAATTACTTCGTATTTCCATTCTTTAGGAAGAAATGGCAATGTATCAAAGCTCCATCTTTTAAGTTCTGGATTGTATTCTTCTGGATAACTCATCGTAACAAGATGACCTACGCACCATGTAACAATATATTTATCAGACTCCAAAAAGCCGTCTTTTCTTTTAAAATCACTGTGAAGTGCCTTAGCAAACTCTTGCGCAACACTCGGTTTTTCTGCAATAAACACAGATTTACCCATAACTAAAAATCTCCATCTTATTATTTTTAATAATGATAACTGATTTTAACCAAATACGCAATAAAAATATTCAAAACAATAATCACTCACTCGACACTCTCTTATCACCTTTTTCAATATAAATGTGTGACTTACTTAATAAATAATAAACTAAAATTTCACTCACAAACTAGAATTTTTGTATTTTGCACTAATATGCTTCCATAAGATATCAGTGTTAGATAAATCAATGAAATGCACCATTTAAAGAACATTTACCTATATTTGTATGACAGTAGCGAACACACTTGTTCGATAATGGCATACAAATGTAGATAAATGTACTTTTACTGGTGTGTGAATGATTTATCCAACAATGATATCCTTCAAAACCTTAAAAGTGCAAAATACGAAAATTCGTCTTATATAAAAAGCTGTGAAATATTATATAAACAGACAACTCCTTATATAATATTACACAGCCTTTATGTATACATATATTAAAATAAATATCAAAAAATCAACTACAACTTATTAATTATTTAGCTGTAATATAACCTTGTGCCTTAAGAAGTTCAGCGATAAGAACTGCTCCGCCTGCTGCTCCTCTTAATGTGTTGTGTGAAAGACCAACAAACTTATAATCAAATACAGAGTCCTCTCTTAAACGACCAAGAGAAATTCCCATACCATTTTCATAATTAACATCAAGCTTAACCTGTGGACGGTCATCTTCTTCAAGATACTGAATAAACTGCTTTGGTGCGCTAGGAAGGTCAAGTTCCTGTGGTAATCCCTTAAAGCTTGTCCACTTCTCAATAATCTGTTCCTTAGTTGGCTTCTTTTCAAAATTAACAAAAACTGCTGCTGTATGTCCATCAAGAACTGGAACTCTTATACACTGACAAGTAATAACTGGCTCTGTAGCTGGAATAATTTCGCCATTTTCAACCTTACCCCAAAGTCTTAAAGGTTCTTTTTCACTCTTTTCTTCTTCTCCACCGATATAAGGGATAATATTTTCAACCATCTCTGGCCACTGTTCAAATGTCTTACCAGCACCAGAAATAGCTTGATAAGTTGTAGCAACAACAAGCTTAGGTCCAAATTCCTTTAAAGCATTAAGAGCTGGTGTGTAGCTTTGAATTGAACAGTTAGGCTTAACACAGATAAAGCCTCTCTTAGTTCCAAGTCTTTCCTTCTGAGCTTCTATAACTTGAAGATGTTCTGGATTGATTTCTGGTACAACCATAGGAACATCTTTTGTCCAACGGTTAGCACTGTTATTTGAAACAACTGGAACTTCTGCCTTTGCATATCTTTCTTCAAGAGCCTTGATTTCATCCTTTGGCATATTAACGGCACAGAATACAAAATCAACCTTTGAAACTATTTCATCAAAATCTTTATCCATATCATAAACTGGCATTTTCTTAATAAATTCTGGCATAGCTGCCTGCATTTTCCAACGACCTTCAACAGCTTCTTCGTAAGGCTTACCTGCTGAACGGCCACTTGCTGCAACTAATACTACTTCAAACCAAGGGTGGTTCTCAAGTAATGTAATAAATCTCTGACCAACCATACCTGTTCCACCAAGAATACCAACTTTTAACTTTTCGCTCATTTTGCTCT
>URYE01000104.1 GCA_900551945.1 uncultured Eubacterium sp.
TGATATTTTGCAGTAATCGTACATCATTTTCAGACTTTGGATATACTGTCTTTCTATCAGAGCAGCGAAATAACAGCCCACCAATGTCTTTTTAAAAATCTAAACATATTTACCAACCTCTTTTCTCTCATATCTTGTTTAACACTATAAAATCAGTTCTAACTGCTATTACAAAAATTAATATATATTCACTTAACTTCTATATTTGTAGTTTGTATACCAAATGTGAATTATTTATGGAATACATAATTAATTCACATTTTTATAAAATACTATCTAAAAAACTATAGAAATATTTTCTGCTGGTTTTTTATAACTATTACTACAGTTGCTAAGTATTATGCAAGCATAACATTGGCTGTCTGTGCAAATAAAAAAGCAGATACTATAATTGCCTTTTTATCACAATTATAATATCTGCTCTTTTATATATCATAGCAATACATTTACTTAAATATGTATTACTATAATATTTTTATAAGTATTATCTCTATTTCTTAATTATGTTATTTCTCTTTTCTTGAATAACAGCTTTGCCACTACTGAACTTCTTTGCATATCCAACAAGTTTATCTGATGTTTTAACAAGTTTTTCTGTAATTGTATTAGAATCAGCTACTATATTAACAAGTTTTTCAACATCCATAGCCGTTGTTTCTGCACTTTGATTATTCTCATTTGCAGAATCAACAAGTTTATCAATACTTGATGAAATAACATCTTTATGATTCTGTAAATCGTCTATTTCTGACCCTATTGACTTAATAGAGCCATCAATAGACACAACTTCTCTACTCATACTATTAATAAATTCAACTGTATTTCTGAGCTTTTCTTGTTGCTTTGAAAATGCTTTAGATACATTCTCTGTTATCTCAACACTTACATTAGAATTAGCTATAAGTTCATTAACAAGTTGATTAATCTGGTCTGTTGACTTCTTCGATTCATCTGCAAGAACTCTTATTTCTTCTGCAACAACAGCAAAGCCACTTCCAAATTCGCCTGCTCTTGCAGCTTCAATACTAGCATTAAGTGCTAAAAGATTAGTCTGACTTGATATTCCAGCAATTATATCTGTAACACTACTAATCTGTTGTGCTGAAGCATTTGTAAGGTCTGTTTGCTGTTTAACCTTAGTAAGCGCTTCATCACTTTCTTTACTTATATCCACAAGTTCTGTAACAAGCTTATCTACTTCTCCATTAAGTTCGTTTAAAAGTTCTTCACTATCTGTAAGCTTTTGTATATTTTGTGATATCTGTTCAATAACTTGACTTATTGCATCTATCTTTTCTTTCATATCATTAGACGCATTAACCTGAACTTCTGCATTGCCTGTGATTACATCTACAGCCTGCTTACTTTCTTTCATAGAACTTTGAATACCAGAAATCATGCTTTCAAATTCATTTGAAATATTCTCCATATCAATAGTTGCTGTCTTAATTCCTTCGATAACTTCACTAAAACCTTGAACCTTGTTCATAATACCTCTTACAAGTTCTCCCAAGTCATCATCTCTATCTGTAAGCTTTTTTAAATTTTGTGAAACCTTATCATCACTTTGACCACCATTTGCCGCTGACAAAATTGGGTGAATAAAGGCTTTTACAAGCGCTATAATACCTGCAAATATAGCTCCTAAAACTACCATTACAAGAACAAGTGCTATTAATGTACTGATTACATTGTGCTTTAAAAGTTCAAGTATGCCAATAAAACACAATAGATATACACCAAAAAGCACTGAAATAATTTTAATCAGACTTCTGATTATCTTTTTACTTCCATCTTCCATATATCTTCCTCACTTCCTCGTACATATTTTATCCTTTGTACGATTTTTATATCTTCTTAATATTACCATAATTTACAAGTCTTTTCAACGCCAAAAACCTGAGGCATTTTCAAACCCTCCATCTTTTGAAAATTCTATTATAAGATGTGCTGTTGATTTTATTATCTCCATAAACTTATCTATATCTTTTTGTGTATAACCATTATTTTCTGTTATCTCATAAGATGGCAAATAACAAGTCATGTTATGAAAACCATCTTTTTCATCTGGAGTTTCTATATACACTTTTACAATTCCATCTTCTTTCATCTCTGAATGTACAATCTCAGTTTCATCATTCAAAGTCATAAAAGGATACATCATAAAAATTATCTCCTAACTTAATTTTTAATCAATTTAGTATATCATATTTTTAGTTAATTTACAATTAGTATGTCTATTTCATAACTCAAACAAAAATATAATATAATAAATGGACTGTCGCACTAAGAAAATTATATACAAAATATAAAATTTAACATATTAATTCTATATCTCATATAAATTTTCATAAGTGTAACAGTCCATTTTACTAAATAAATTTGATATTGTGAATTTTACTTATCCTATATACTTAAAATCATATATTACTTAGATACAATAGCCTTTCTTATCATATCTACTGGGATTATAAGAATTGCTAATGCCATTGAAACGAGTAATGCTTTTACATTAAGTGTAGTTGTTTCAAATACACTTCCACCAATCTCAATAATTATTGTCTGAAGAACAAATATAGCTCCCATTACACGAATGAAGTTCTTATTTTCTCCAATATGCTCAAACAAATTAAACTTCTCAGTTCTAGTATTCAAACTGTTAAATATAATCGCATATATAAAGAAAGCAAACATAAATGTCTTTTCATAAAGTTCTGGATTAGCACAATCAGCTGGTGTTACAAAGCTTGTAATACCACCTATATTTTCAAGTATCAATATCGAACCTAATGTAATAAATATTGAACTTGTACCAATCGCTGACTTAATATACTTTGTAAGAATATTATCTGTTCTTTTAGCTGGCTGTTCCTTCATATATCTATCAAGTATTGGCTCACCACCAAATGCCATAGCCGCTAATGTATCCATAATTAAGTTAATCCAAAGAATTTGTACAATTGAAAATGGTTCTGTCCAACCTAAAATTGGCGCAAGAATATTCATTAACAATGTACTGATATTAACTGTCAACTGGAAGATAAGGAACTTTCCAACTGACTTTGCCATAGTTCTACTATTGAGTACACAGTCTTTAATAGATGTCAAACTGTTATTAAGAATAACAACATCACCAGCTTCCTGTGCAACCGCTGTACCATCACCCATAGCAAATCCAATGTCTGCTTGCTTTAATGCAGGTGCGTCATTAACGCCATCACCCGTCATACCACAGACATTTTCTAACTGCTGTGAAATAGATACAAGTCTTTTCTTATCAAGAGGTTTTGCTCTGCTGACAACACATAAATGTGGAAGAACTTTCTTTAATTCTTCATCTGACATACTTTCTAACTGCTCATGTGTTAATACAACATCTTTCTTTTCATCTTTAATAATTCCTGCTTCCTTTGCAATAGCTACTGCTGTTTCTTCTGCATCACCAGTTACCATTACTACTTGTATTCCTGCGTCATTAAGTATTTCAACTGTTTCAACAGCATCTGTTCTAACATTATCTCTTAAACAAAGTACTGCCATTAATATAGTCTTTCCATTAGTAATCTTTGCCACAGAAAGAAGCTTCATTGTTCGTTTTGCCTGTTCAAGCATTTTTGCTTCAACATTACTTTTATCTTGTGATGTAAACTCTTTTACCTCACCATTAGAAAGCATATAATGTGTTACTGTGTTAATAATATTTTCTGTTGCGCCTTTCCAATAGATGTCACCATTTTTTAACTTTACAGTAGCACATTTCTTTTCTGAGTCGAAACCACTAATTTCTTCTACTTTATCTATATCCTTTTTGGCATCGTCATAACCTTTGTCAATTGCATAAGATAAAAGGGCTCTATCCATGTTGTTACTACCAATAGCTTTTCCTTGAGAAGATACTTTAGCAAGGTTATTAAGTGTTATTGCTTCAATAAATTCTTTATCTTGAATACTATCAACTATATTTCCATCACCAAGAATAAATTCAACTAAAGATAAATTACCCTCAGTAATTGTTCCTGTCTTATCACTAAATAATACATTCATATAAGCAGAATCTGAAAATGCTGCCTTGTGGCTTACAAGAATATTTTTCTTATACATAGACTCTGTATTCATAGACTGTACTAAACTATTCATCATAGGAAGTCCTTCTGGAACTGCCATAATTACAATTGATGCCATAAGCATAACTGCTTCTGCTATAACTAATAATACAGAAACAACTGTAACTGCTTCATTTGCTCTAAAAATTGTTAATGCAACGTGTAACACACCTGCAATTGCAGCGGCAGATACACCTAATTTACCAATACCTGCTGCTACGACTTCAAGCTTAAGACTTGATGTATCTTTTCTTTCTTCTTCATTCTCATCTGTTAATGCTTTGTTAATCTTACCTAACTCAGAGTCGTCACCAATAACTGTTGCTACCATATAACCTTCACCAGAAGTAACAACAGAACCCATAAATATCTTACATGAAGATGAATAATCTGTTGATGTAGCTTCATCCATGCTTGTAGTAGCTGTCTTTGTTTCATCTCTTGATTCACCATTTAAAGCTGCCTGCGATACTTTAATATTTCCTTCAAATAATAAACCATCAACAGGTACTTTATCTCCTGCTTGTACAAGAATTGTATCACCCTTTACAATTTCATTTGTAAGAATATTTACAAGCTTACCATTTCTCATTACCTTAGCATAGGTTTTATTATATTCTTCTTGAAGTGCTTCACTTCTTGAGCTATTTCTATATTCAGATAATGTACTAAATCCTGTTGCAAGAGCAATAGCAAGTATAATACTAATTATCTCAATAACGTCATTACTACCCGACAATGCCGGAACAAATACACCTAAAACTGCTAACGCAATTTTTAACACTAATGCTGCACACAATACTTTAATCCAAATATCGTCAAATGCACCTATAAACATTGACCAAAGCGACTCAGTTTCTTTTTTCGCTAGCTGGTTTGTACCATATTTAGACTTGCTTTCATTAACTTGCGAGTCCGACAAACCTTTAATCAACTCATCTTTCCTAATATCATTCATATTAAGAATATCCTCCTTATTATAATGTAAAGTAAATATTAATTATAACCTACTACTCATTGCACACGCAATATAAATTGTGAACTTTCTTAACTATAAAAAACAGGCTTTGCAAGTTTCTCTAGTTATCGTGACATTCGCTAAAGTCTTATACAATCACCGACTTTGGCTTGTTATTCACATAGATAATACTAAAAAGAGGAACTTCTTATATAGTTCCCCTTTTTAATAAAAGAACACATTTTACATATATCTTCTACAAAGCTCTACAAGTCCAGGGTCTTTTGTTCCCTGTCCTATTGCACTGAACTTCCATTCACCATTGTGTCTGTATACTTCTCCAAAAATCATAGCTGTCATTCCAGAATAATCGTCAGTTAAGTTATATTTACACATTTCTTTATTATTTCTTGCGTCAACAAGACGTATAAACGCATTTTCAATTAATCCAAAATGTTGATTACGTTGAACTGCCTGATAAATATTTACAACAATAACAATCTTATCATATTCTTGTGGAACTTTTGATAAGTCAATAATAATCTGTTCATCATCACCTTCACCCTCTCCTGTAAGATTGTCTCCTTGATGATTTACTGTACCTGACTTATGACGTAAGTTACCATAATAAACTAAATCTTTTTGGTCTACAAACTTGCCATTCTTTAACATAATAGCTGAAGCATCACAATCAATAGGTTTTGGCTGTGCTTTAAATAACGAACTAAAAAGACCTCCACCACTAGAACTTTTTACTTCGTCCCAACCTAGACCTACAATAACCTTTGCTAATCCTGCATTGTCCTTTGAAAGACTTACCTTTTGCCCTTTTTGTAAGCTAATTGACATTTTTTACACCTACTTTCTTCCAGTACTTTTAATCACTCTAATTAAGCCACTTCAATTCCATAATGACCACAAAGTGCTGCAAGACCTCCCTGGAAGCCACTTCCTATTGCATTAAACTTCCACTCTCCATTGTTTTTGTAAAGTTCACCAACAACGACTGCTGTTTCAATTGAAAAATCTTCGCCGAGGTCATAGTGAATAAGCTCTACTCCTGTTGCTTCATCTACAAGACGTATATAGGCGTTAGATACTTGTCCAAAATTCTGATGTCTTACATCTGAATCATATATTGTTACAGTAAATGCAATTCTTTCTATATTAGCAGGTACTTTAGTTAAATCAACCATTATCTGCTCATCATCGCCTTCACCTTCTCCAGTAAGATTATCTCCTTGATGAATTACTGACTCACTTGGGTGCTTTAAATTACTATAGAATATAAATTCCTTATCTGTTGGGCATTTTCCATTTGTTCCCAACATAAATGCTGCTGCATCAAGGTCAAAATCTGCACCTGT
>URYE01000105.1 GCA_900551945.1 uncultured Eubacterium sp.
ATTTGTTCTTGGTCGTGCCATAATACTCTCCTTACAATATTTATACATATATTATGCACTTAATATATGTATATGTTAAGTCGAAAAAAGTGGCGAAAAACCCCACAGCGAGCTATGGGGTTTTTCGCCACTTTTTTATGACAAATTTTGCAACCTAATTTACACTTCATCTAAAGATTTTCTAAGCTTCACTATCATTTCATCTACATCATCTTTAGTAATTACAAGTGGTGGTACAAATCTTATTACATTGCTTCCTGCTGAAAATACAATAAGACCATTTTCAAGGGCGTTATTAATTACTTTTGCTGGTGCAATACTTAATTCAAGTCCCTGTATAAGTCCCATGCCTCGTCTTTCAACTGCAATATCATAATCTGCTACAATCTTGTCTAACTCTTGTTCAAGATATGCTGATACAGTCTTTACATTTTCAAGTACATTTTGCTTCTTAAATAGCTCAAGCACCTTAACTGCTGCCGCACAAGCTAATGGATTACCACCATAAGTTGTACCGTGGTCACCCGGAACAAGTGCCTTTGCTACTTCTTCTGTTGCAAGAAAGGCTCCAATTGGCACGCCACATCCAAGAGCCTTAGCTGATGTTGTAATATCAGGTTTAACACCGTACTGCTGATATGCAAACATCGAACCAGTTCTACCCATACCACACTGAATTTCATCGAGAATAAGAAGTATTCCCTTTTCATCGCAAAGCTTTCTTACGCCTTCAATAAATTCCTTCTTTGCTGGATAAATGCCACCTTCGCCTTGAACTGTTTCAAAAATAATTGCACAAGTCTTATCATTTACAAGTGCTTTCACACTGTCAAGGTCATTATAATCTGCGAACTTTATTCCTGCAATCATAGGGCCAAAAGCTTCTTGATAATGCTTGTTTCCTGTTACGGCAAGCGCACCCATACTTCTTCCATGAAAAGAATGTTTCATTGCTATAATCTCATGGTCAGTACTTCCGTCTTTTAAAAATGCGTACTTTTTCGCAAGCTTAATAGCACCTTCAATAGCTTCTGTACCACTGTTAGTAAAAAATACTCTATCCATACCAGAAGCTTCTGTAATCATCTTACTTGCTATAACTGCTGGTTCATTGTAAAAATAATTAGATGTGTGTATAAGCTTGTCTATCTGAGCCTTTAATGCGTCATTATATTCTTTGTTGTTATAACCTAATGCAAATACAGCAATACCCGCACCAAAATCAAGATATTCTTTTCCGTCTGTATCATAAAGTCTTGTACCATCACCTTTATCTAATACTATCTGATATCTGTTATATGTATGTATAAGGTGTTGTTCTGCTGTATCAATTAACTGTTGTGTATTCATTTAATTCTCCATTCTATTAAAAATAACTTACTAATTTTCTAATTTATTATATTCTCACTTGTTGTTGGCAATAGAAAAATATCATTTTTCTAAATAGTATTAACTACCAAACTAAATTCAATAAAGTTACTGTTTACAAGATATATGCAAACAGTAACTAATAATTTTATTATGTATTTACCTTTAAATCGCTTATTAATTTTTATGTATATTATTCTTGAAAAAATCTCTCTGCTTCTTTGTTGATAATAGCTGTACCAATACCCTTATTAGTAAAGATTTCAAGTAATAAGCAATGTGCAATTCTACCATCAAGAATATGCACTCTTGATACGCCATGTTCAATTGCGTCTATACAATTGTTAAGCTTTGGCAACATTCCACCGCCTATTGTACCGCCTTCAAGAAGTTCTCTTGCTTCATCTGTTGTAAGTTCTGAAATTAATGAGTCCTTGTCTTCATAATCTCTATATACGCCTTCAATATCTGTAAGGAACGCAAGCTTTTCAGCCTTTACAGCTCTTGCAATTGCACAAGCTGCGTCATCAGCATTGATATTATAAGCATGATAGCTGTCATCATATCCTATAGGACATATTACTGGAAGAAAATCATCTTTTAAAAGAGAGTTAATCAAAGTTGTATCAACTTCTGTAACTTCTCCTACATAACCAATATCTTCACCTTTTGACAACTTCTTTTCAACCTTTAACATTCCACCATCTTTACCGCTTATACCACAAGCCTTAACGCCTAATTCTTCTATTAAAGATACAAGACTTTTATTAACCTTGTTAAGGACCATTTCAGCGATTTCCATTGTAGGTTCATCTGTTACACGAAGACCATTTAAAAATTTAGGCTCCATACCTGACTTTTGAACCCATTTACTGATTTCCTTACCACCACCATGTACAATAATAGGCTTGAAACCAACTAATTTAAGAAGAACTACATCCTGAATTACCTTTCTTTTAAGTTCTTCATCAACCATTGCGCTTCCGCCGTATTTTACAACGATAATTTTTCTATTAAATTTTTGAATATAAGGAAGTGCTTCTACTAAGACTTGAGCCTTTTTTAATTCTTCGTTCATATCTGCTGCCATTGTATTTTCTCCATTCTCTTTTCTAATTCTTATATAAGCACAGAATTTGACTCTTATTTACACAAATACCAAGCCAAAGTCCCTACTTACATTTCGCATTACATAGGAGTTGTGGCATTAACAAAATTCTCTTATTGCGACAACTTCATAGTTTTTAATATTAAGACCTGTAATCTGCATTAATTTTTACATAGTCAAATGTAAGGTCACAACCCCAAGCTGTTGCGCTTTCACTACCTTCTTTTATATCAGCTATAGCTTTGACTGGGTTCTTTGAAAGTATTTGTGTTGCTACTTCTTCACTGTAATCTGTAGCATTACCATTTTCTACAATCTTTAACTTCCCTGCTTCGCTTTCAAAGTAAATATCAACATTTTCTGGCTCAAATTCTGCACCAGAATACCCCATTGCACAAAGTATTCTACCCCAGTTAGCATCATGTCCAAATATAGCTGCTTTAGTAAGATTAGATGTAATTATTGACTTTGCAAGTACCTTTGCTTGTGCCTTAGTTTTTGCATTGATAACTTGTGCTTCAAAAAGACAAGTACAACCTTCACCATCTCCTGCGATTTTTTTAGAAAGCTCTGTGAAAATGTATTTTAAAGCCTCATAGAATTTATCATAATCTGCACTTTGTTCAGTGATAATTTCATTTTCTGCCATACCATTTGCCATAACAAGTGCTGTGTCATTAGTTGATGTATCTCCGTCTACAGATATCATATTAAATGAATCATCAACTATTTCACTTGTCATCTTTTGAAGTGTTTGCTTTTCAATATTAGCATCAGTTGTAATAAAGCAAAGCATTGTTGCCATGTTAGGGTGTATCATTCCCGCTCCCTTACACATTCCACCAACTGTTACTTCTTTGCCAGCTATGTCAACTGTAACTGCTACTTGCTTAGATACTGTATCAGTTGTCATAATTGCTTCTGCTGCACTTGTTCCTGCTTCAAGTGTTCCATCAAGAAGTGCAGGAAGTTTGTCAATTCCTTCACAAATCTTATCCATTGGCAACTGCATACCAATTACACCTGTTGAAGCTACAAGTACTGAATTAGCAGGAACTCCTAACTTTGCTGATACCGCTTCAGCTTCTTTTTTACAAGCATCAAGTCCTTCTTGTCCTGTACAAGCATTAGCAACACCACTATTTACTACTACTGCCTGTGAAAATGGTGAATTATACACAACATCTTTATCCCACTTTACGGGAGCTGCTGACACTCTATTAGTTGTAAATGTTCCTGCTGTTGTACATGGCTTTTCACTATATACCATTGCCATATCTTTTTTATCTGTCTTATTCTTAATTCCTATGCTAAGTCCAGCTGCCTTAAAACCTTTTGCTGATGTTACGCCACCTGTAATTATATTCATAAGTTCTCCTTTCGTTTGCCATAGGCAAAAACACATCGCCTTTAGGCAATGTGAGATAGCCCTTTAAATTTTAAAAAATATATATTCTACTCTGTTATAATATTGACATAGCAAAAACCATTGTGAGCATAGCTCTCAAGGCTCTCTTATGTACATTTTTTACTCTTATGGGAACATTGGTGCTAATTCAAGTCCTTCTGACTCTGGTAAACCAAATAATAAGTTCATATTTTGAATAGCCTGACCTGCTGCACCTTTAACAAGATTATCAAGTGCTCCCATCATTATAAGTCTATTTGTTCTAGGCTCAATCTTAAAGCCGATATCTACAAAGTTACTTCCTTCAACCCATCTTGTCTCTGGGCATACATCTTTGTCAAGAACTCTTACAAACTTTTCGTTTGCATAATATTTATCATAAACGGCTTTAACTTCTTCATAAGTTACTTCTTTGTTAAGATTAGCATAAGCAGTTACAAGAATACCTCTATTCATTGGTACAAGGTGTGGAGTAAATATAAGCTTTAAATCATCTCTACCACAAGCATATCCTAATTGTTCTTCTATTTCTGGAGTATGTCTGTGTGTTCCAACTCCATAGGCTTTCATACTTTCATTAACTTCACAGAAAAGGTTATTGACCTTAGCTCCTCTGCCCGCACCAGATGTACCACTCTTAGCATCTATAATAATTGTATCTGGATTAATAAGTCCTTCTTTAACCATTGGATATAATGTAAGGATTGATGTTGTTGTATAACAACCCGGATTAGCTATAATTCTTGTATCCTTAGTCACCTTATCTCTGTTAATTTCACACAGTCCATATACTGCTTCGTCTATGTACTGTGGTGCTTTGTGGTCAATCTTGTACCACTGTTCATATATATTTACATCTTTTAATCTAAAGTCAGCACTTAAATCAACAATCTTTACCTTTGATAATATTTCTTCATTTACAAGTGAAGCACAAAGTCCTTGTGGTGTTGCTGTAAATATAACATCAACTTGATTAGCAAGTTCTTCCATATTATCATCCATACACACATCATCTACAAGCTGGAACATATTTCTATAAACATCTGCATATTTTTGGTCTATATAACTTCTTGAGCCATACCATACAATCTGTGCGTCTTTGTGTCCTAATAACAATCTTACTAATTCATTTCCAGCATAACCTGTAGCTCCAATAATTCCAACTTTTACCATGTTAATCCTCCATACTTTAAGTATTTTAAATGTGTTCTTTCATTATGATACTCGCTCAAAAATCCAAAAAGTTAGTCTGCAAAATATATATTTAAAAATCACCAAGCTTTTGAACTTTTGACCACAACATCATAATATTTATATAATTTAACAATATTAAGCAAGCCCTTACTTGTATTGCGAAAAGCAACAACTCTTGATTGAACTTGTGATGTATTGCAAATTTTATTATAGCAACTTTTTTTTCTATGTAAAGAGTTATTTTGCATTTTTTTATAAATATTCATAAATAATGTATATTTTTACATTTTATTCATTTTTGGCTATTGCATTTTTATTGAAATTGGATTATTATTATTTGCAGTTGGTTATGGATTGATTATCCATTTTTTCAATCATTAAAATATCAATATACATTTGATAAATTATTTCAGGAGGACTATTAATATGAAAGAAAAAGTTATCTTAGCCTACTCAGGCGGACTTGATACAACTGCAATTATCCCTTGGTTAAAGGAAACTTATGGCTACGAAGTTATTTGCGTATGTGCTGACTGTGGTCAAGGAGAAGAACTTGATGGACTTGCAGAAAGAGCTACTTCATGTGGCGCTTC
This sequence comes from uncultured Eubacterium sp., assembly GCA_900551945.1. Classification (GTDB taxonomy): domain Bacteria; phylum Bacillota; class Clostridia; order Lachnospirales; family Lachnospiraceae; genus Lachnospira. The sequence continues at coordinate 5,672 of URYE01000105.1, forward strand.
TAAGTTATACATAGAAGATTTAACAGATGAATTCTGTGACAAATATATCGTTCCTTGCGTTCAAGCTCATGCTGTTTATGAAAACAAGTATTTACTTGGAACATCTATGGCAAGACCACTTATTGCTAAGAGATTAGTTGAAATTGCTCGTCAAGAGGGTGCTACAGCTATCTGTCATGGTGCTACTGGTAAGGGTAATGACCAGATACGTTTTGAGCTTACAATCAAAGCTCTTGCTCCAGATATCAAGATTATTGCTCCTTGGAGAAATGAAAAGTGGACACTTCAATCTCGTGAAGATGAAATCGAATACTGCAAACAGCATGGTATTCACCTTCCTTTCTCAACAGATACAAGCTACAGCCGTGACCGTAACTTATGGCATATCAGCCATGAAGGTCTTGAACTTG
>URYE01000106.1 GCA_900551945.1 uncultured Eubacterium sp.
GAATTTGGTTAAACTTTAACATAATATGTACTAAAATATTTAAAAGGCAACTTAACCCCAATATCTTCAACCAAAATAACCACTACCAATTCCCCCAAAATTCTGCTATAATATTCCCAAACCATATTCTAAGAAAACAAAAAATAATAACGGAGGACACAATATGATTACATTTAATAATGGCGTATCTATTCCACAAGTTGGGCTTGGTGTGTTTAGAACTGAGTCGGGAGAAGATACTGTTAATGCTGTAAAGTGGGCTATTGAAGCGGGATATCGCCACATTGATACAGCTAAAGCTTATGGCAATGAAAAAAGTGTTGGTGATGGAATTAAGGCTTGTGGAGTAGCAAGAGAAGAATTATTCATCACAACAAAGCTTTGGAATGAGGATACAAGACAAGGACGAGCAAAAGAAGCATTTGAAGAAAGTCTTGAAAAGTTACAGACAGACTATATCGACCTTTATCTTATTCATTGGCCAGCAAATGGATATGAAAAAGCATGGAAAGACATGGAAGAAATCTATAAAACAGGCAAAGTAAAGGCAATTGGTGTAAGTAACTTTAACATTCACCATCTTGAAACATTAAGTAAAATATGGGAAGTAGTTCCAGCAGTTAATCAGATAGAGGTACACCCATATTATTCAAATATTGCAAATGTAGAATATAGCCAAAAGTTAGGAATTACAGTAGAAGCTTATAGTCCATTAGGTGGTAATGGAGCAAGAACATTACAAGACCCAGTAATTATCGAGCTTGCAAAAAAATATTCAAAGACACCAGCACAGGTTGTACTTCGTTGGAATATGCAGCGCAATATCGTAGTACTTCCTAAGTCAATTCACAAAGATAGAATAATTTCCAACTACGATGTATTTGATTTTACATTATCTGATGAAGATATGAAGTTAATCAATGCACTTAATAAAGATGCAAAAGTTGGTTCAGACCCAGATAATTTTAACTTCTAAATATTAATAGTAAAGGTAAAAAGCATGGCACATATATATTTTACACGACATGGTCAGACCGTATGGAATGTAGAAAATAAAATCTGCGGAATGACTGATATAGAATTAACAAAGTTAGGACATAGACAAGCAGAAGAACTAGGTGTATTTATAAGAAATAATGATATACATATTGATGAAATATTATACTCACCATTAATAAGAGCAGCAGAAACAGCAAGACATATTTCAGAAGTGACAGGGATACAAAGGCGTGAAGAAGTTAGGCTTATTGAACAAAACTTTGGAAAATATGAATCAACACCACGAGATGGAAAAGAATTTGCACAAGCAAAAACACATTTCTTAGAACATTACGATGGTGGAGAAACAATGTTTCATGTAGCACAAAGAGTATATAATTTATTAGATGAAATAAAGCTTGAAGCTGACCACAAAATATATTTATTAGTAGCGCATGGTGGAATTGGGAGAGTAATTAATTCATATTTTTATGATATGACAAATGAACAATTTGCCAATTTTAGTATAAAAAATTGTGAATTAAAAGAATATGTGTTTTGGTAAGTTTTCATATTAAAAATTTTAAATAAAAAATACACACAAGTAAAGTACAATTTATAGATTTATATATTATTATTCATATGTACAATTGATAAAAAAGCTCTATGCACATAAGTTGAAGCATAGAAAAGCACAATATATAAATCTAAATGATTGCTTTTTATTGATGTGTTTATTTTATATTTAACTAAACTGTTGCACTAAGAAAATTTTATAAAATATGTACATAGTAATTAAATTCATATGTTTTATAGCTTTTTGTTAGTGCGACAGTTTCGTTATAAATAGTAACAAAAATGTAAGTATTAGTGCTACTTTTATTAAACTTTAAGAGTTCTTCACTCCTAACTCTAGTTGCAAGGTAATAGATTCTTTAGTATTTCCATTTTTTTTAAGATACAAAATAAGCCCATCAATACTATGTGCCATAACTTCATAACATTTTCTAGTCTTTTCAAAGTATTCAATAGCAAGTTTTGAGTCACCATTTTCCATAGCTTTAAAAGAATTAGTTGCGCAATCGTGATACTTTAAATGAGCTTCTTTAATTTGTGCAAATTCTTGTGAATTAGTGATAATAGTATCATCAACACTAGATAGCCATTTTCCTAGTTTACAGTTGTCAGGTCGATTTACCTGCTTTAATAAAAGGTGTTCAAGTCCAATAATATTTCCATAAACTCGCCATAAAAGAATAAAGTGGTCAGTTTTAAAAATATGGAGTTTATCAAGTAAAGTTACACAAGAAAAACCTTTAATCATGTGACTTCTAGTCTTGTCAATATAGCGACTATCTTTATATATATGAGAACTAAAATCAATACAGTGTTGATAAAGAGAAGTATAATTATCAGACATCAAGTCAACTTGTCTGGTAAAATCTTTAGTTATAGAGGATTGATTTTCCACGTCATTGCAAATGCTTGTGACAGAGTTGTTAAGCTGAGAAAGTTGGTTGTATATGTTTTCAATGTCATTTAGAGATTTAGATACCATATCAGTGCCTTTGTTAAGGTGAGAACAGGTATTGTTCATAGAATTTGCAAGGTCGTTAATATCATTTTTTAATTGAGAAACATAAGATACGATATCACTTGCAGAGCTAGTAGTGTTTTGGGAAAGATTACGAACTTCATCAGCAACAATAGCAAAGCCTTTTCCAGCTTCACCCGCATGAGCTGCTTCAATAGAAGCATTTATTGCAAGAAGATTACTTTGCTGGGCAATATTTTTGACCATATCAACAATGTCACTAATTTTATCAATTTTATCTTGAAAATGTTGAATAGCAGAGTTAATTTCAGTTATCTGCTTTGTAGAATTATTAACAATATCAATGCTTGAATACATATTTTTAGAGCTTGTTTGTGACGAAATAAGCATATCATTAGTGTTTTGTTGAACAGAAGCAATTAATTGAAAAATGTGTTCAATAGAAATACCAAGATTGTTACCTGAGCTTTTCATAGAATTAATAGAGCTAGTCTGAGTATCCATATTTTCAATCATGTGTTTAATAATATCAAAATCAGAAAGGTCAGCAAGTACACTATTAAGGCGCATAATATAGTCATTATTAGATTGCTTAAGCGAACTTATAAGGTTGTTAAGTTTATCAGCACATATTCTATTTGAAAAAAGCTTCTCATCAACGGGGGAATAATCCCCACCTGCTAATCGGTCAATTTCATTAAGTAGGTTTTGCAAATCATGGGTTGTTGCTGGTGTATTTTTTTTTGTAAACATAGAAACCCTCCAATATATAGTTTTATCTTGTGAACAAAATATTGTAAATATTATAACATAAATAGTACAAAAATGCTATGAAAATAGTAATAATTGTAAAATAAGTAATATTATTAAAAAATTTAAAAAAATTAGCACTCACCTCTTGACAGTGCTAATAATTAGTGCTATAACCTAGTTAAAGTTAAAGAAACAAGTAAGGTTACAGCTTATAATAAGAAAATGAAAAAGCGAAAAACTTACATATTCAAGACTTTAAAACCTAGAAAATTCATATATTTATAATTGATATTCGATAAACAAAAGCTAATGTTGCATCCGTATCAATTTATAAATTTGAATTTTTAAAAAACATAACGATAAATTTGTGGGGAATATTAATAAAAGGAGGATTTGTTATGAACATTAATAAGTTTACTCAAAAGTCGATTGAAGCAGTTAATAATTGTGAGAAAATAGCTTATGATTATGGCAATCAAGAGATTGACCAAGAGCATTTTCTTTATAGCCTTATGACAATAGAAGATAGCCTTATAGCTAATCTTATTGAAAAAATGGAAATTAACAAAGAAACATTTCTTGAAAATATAAAGACATTACTTAACGGTAAGACAAAGGTATCGGGAAATGTTAAGTTGTATATTAGCAATGATTTGAATAAAGTTCTTATCAATGCAGAAGACGAAGCAAAGAGAATGGGAGATACTTATGTATCAGTTGAACATCTTATGCTTGCCATGATTTCAGCACCTAATAAGGCAATCAAGCAGTTGTTTAAGACTTATGGAATTACAAGAGATAAGTTCTTATCAGTGCTTGCAACAGTGAGAGGTAATCAGTCAGTGACTTCCGACAATCCAGAAGCTACTTACGATACACTTAATAAATACGGTCAAGACTTAGTGGAAAGAGCAAAAGAAGGAAAGCTTGACCCAGTAATAGGCAGAGATAACGAGATAAGAAATGTTATCCGTATTCTTTCAAGAAAGACAAAGAACAACCCAGTACTTATAGGTGAACCTGGTGTTGGTAAAACAGCAGTAGTAGAAGGTCTTGCACAAAGAATAGTACGAGGTGATGTTCCAGAAACTCTTAAAAATAAGAAAATATTTGCACTTGATATGGGTGCACTCGTTGCAGGTGCTAAGTATAGAGGTGAATTTGAAGAAAGATTAAAGGCTGTGCTTGATGAAGTTAAGAAAAGCGAAGGTCAGATAATTCTTTTCATTGATGAAATTCACACAATTGTAGGTGCAGGTAAGACAGAAGGCTCTATGGACGCAGGCAATATGTTAAAGCCTATGCTTGCAAGGGGGGAGCTTCACTGTATAGGTGCTACAACACTTGATGAACACAGAGAATATATTGAAAAAGACCCAGCGCTTGAAAGACGTTTCCAACCTGTAATGGTAGATGAACCAACAGTTGAAGATACTATTTCTATATTAAGAGGTCTTAAAGACAGATATGAAGTATTCCATGGTGTAAAGATTGCTGACAGTGCGTTAGTATCTGCTGCCACATTATCAGATAGATACATTTCAGATAGATTTCTTCCAGATAAGGCAATTGACCTTGTTGATGAAGCTTGTGCGATGATTAAGACAGAGCTTGATTCACTTCCAGCCGAGCTTGATGAGCTTCAAAGAAAGATTATGCAGTTAGAAATAGAAGAAGCTGCACTTAAAAAGGAAAGTGACAATTTAAGTAAGGAAAGACTTGAAGCTTTACAGAAAGAATTGTCAGAAATGCGTTCTAATTTCAAACAGCAAAAGGCAAAATGGGATAACGAAAAGGCAAGTGTTGACCAGATTAGCAAGTTAAAGGAAGAATTAGAACAGATTAACAATGAGATTGCGCAGGCAAAGCGAGATTACAATCTTGAAAAGGCAGCAGAACTTCAATATGGTAAGTTGCCAGCAGTTCAAAAGCAGTTAAATGAGGCCGAAGAAAAGGTAAAGAGCAAGAGTATGGATTTGGTACACGAAAGTGTAACAGAAGAAGAAATTGCAAAGATTATTTCAAGATGGACTGGTATTCCAGTTGCTAAGTTAAGTGAAACAGAAAGAGAAAAGACACTTCACCTTGAAGATTTACTTCATAAGAGAGTCGTTGGTCAAGATGAGGGTGTAACTAAAGTTACAGAAGCTATAATAAGGTCAAAAGCAGGTATTAAAGACCCAACAAAGCCAATTGGTTCATTCTTATTCTTAGGTCCAACAGGTGTAGGTAAGACAGAACTTGCTAAGGCGTTAGCCGAAAGTCTTTTTGATGATGACAGTAATATCGTAAGACTTGATATGTCCGAATATATGGAGAAATACTCAGTGTCACGTCTTATAGGAGCGCCTCCGGGATATGTAGGATATGACGAGGGCGGTCAGCTTACAGAAGCAGTAAGAAGAAAACCATACTCAGTTGTATTGTTTGATGAAATAGAAAAGGCTCACCCAGATGTATTTAATGTACTTTTACAGGTGCTTGATGACGGTAGAATTACTGACTCAC
>URYE01000107.1 GCA_900551945.1 uncultured Eubacterium sp.
CAATATACTTTGGAAGTCGCTCAGAACAAAGTGTCAATGCTTGTTGTATATAATCCTTGTCAATACACCATTGTATAATCTTTGGAAGATTTAAAAATTTATTTTGATATTTATCTGTATTATTATAAATATCCTTATATTCTTGCAATATATTCTTAATAACATCATTAAACACTTTTGCATCTGAATTGTTAATATCATCTTTATCATACTTATTTTTAAATTCTTCTAATACTTCTTTTATACTATTAGTATCATTTGTGCCATAAAAACTATTAATAATTTGCTCGGTTCTACATAACTGCAAATTATCTGCTAATTGACTAAGATTATTAACACATTTATTAATATCATCAAAAACTTCTTCTGAAAAATTGTCTAGATTTTTATGTTTACTTATTTCCTTTCTCTTTTTAAAATAATCTTGTAATGACTTTATTCTTCCATAATTAATAAACTCTTTTATTGCAGATACAAGCTCTATTGAAGCATATATCATAGAAGTATCACGAATATAAATTCTTCCATCTTTATCTCTATCAGAAAGTACCATGCTAAAAATTTTTTTAAGTTTAATATTATCATACACTGTTTCTAAGGCATTTATTATGGCTATAAGCATCACTAGAACATATCGTATACCACCATTGGCTTCTATATATAGATTGACTTGTGAATCTTTATCCTGTAATAATTCAATCAATTTGCTACTAACTTCTGTAATGGCTGATGTAACATCAGAGTCTTTATTACCTTCTCCTAAGTCAATACAAGTATCCATATTAGGGCAATCAAATCCTTTTTCTTCGCAAAATTCTGATATATTATCAGTTAATACTCTAACAGAAGAAACTTTATCATAGCCAAATTTTTGTTCAAACTGATTTTTAGGAATATCTTTTTGAATTTCCACTATTAGTTCATTATTATTATTACTTTTCTTAATAATCAATTTATTTTGTTTCAAATCAATAATATTATTTATATCTGAACAATTAATAGTGATATTTTCTTGATTGCAGAATTTCTTTATTTTATCAATTAATTCTATACAATAATCAGCTTCAATATTATTATTTTTATTATCTCTTATTTCTGGTTTTTTAATTTTTTCATTTGCTTCATTACTTGTTATAAGAATTACTTTATCTAATTTTTGATTTTTTGATTTTAAATCTTTTATTAAATACTTAATAGGCGGTTCATTAGTAACCCAACCTTCAATCGTATTTTCTTCATTTATTTCATCATCTTCATAAATATATCTACGTTTTTGATAATACTCGGGGTTTATACTACTTACATTTGTTATAATAACATTTACAATTTTCTTCGTATCACTCATACTTTAATCTCCATTCCTGCTCGTCTTTAATTAATAGATATTCTAATTTTACGTACATTTTATAATTCACTTTATATAATTATAAACTTTTTGCTGAAATTTGTCTAATAGTATATGCAATTCAAAATACTTTTTTAATTATTTGTTTTTTGAAGTGTGGATTTTTTGGTTTGTTGTATTGAAATTGACATATGTGGTCAATTATTACTTTTAACCTGTTATCAAAATGTAGAGCCATCTTTTACATATGTGGTCATTATTTGTAAATTTGATATGATAATCTATTTTCATGTGGTAATTCTTCTAAATAAGTTCCACCGCTCCTGCTCTATTCTGTCATAAAAGTTCGTCAAAACACAAAAAATGCCCCAACTATTGCTTTTTGCAATAATTAAGGCATTTTAATATTTTTTATTTAGTTATTATTATCAAATAACTTCAATATTTGCTTCCACCAATTCTTAGATAAATTTACAAATATCTCCCACTTCTTTTCTCTTAGGCTTTGTAGCTTCTTTTGTGGCGTATCCTACTGCTATTACTGAAACTACTTCTTCTGTGTCTGGAATATTTAAAAACTTTCTTATTTCTTCACCATCACGGATACCCATTATAAGTGTATCAAGCCCCATATCTTTCGCTTTTAATATGAAGTTTTCATTGTGAAGTCCTAAGTCGTAATATCCCCAGCCGTTGCCACACTCTGTTACTGGTTCATGTGTTTCTTTATTAAAGCCAACTACATTTTTAACAAATGTAGTTATAACAAGTGAAGCTCCATTTGAATTATTAATGTTAAACTCTGGAAGACACTTCTTTGCAAATTCTTGTGCTTTTTCTTCTTCCAATATGCAATAATATCTTGATGTCTGCAAATTTTTCCAAGATGGTGCTTGAATAGCAGAATTGACACATTCTTCTATCTGTTGTTTTGTAACTCTTTTTGATAGGTCGTATGAACGTATACTTCTTCTTTTTTCAATTAACTCACTAAATTCCATTTTACACCTCATTCTCAAAGCACTTTTATTCAACTCCTTTAAGTGCTTCGACCATATTAATATGTTTGTTTTTCTTTGAAATCATCACACCAACAATCAAGGATACGGCAAATGTAATAACAGGGCCTACTGTATATGTAAGCACTCCACAATGTGCCATTATTTCATATTCAGAAGCAAGGTTGTCAATCATGTATATTAACACGCCAACTCCTGCTGGAATACCTACTATTATACCGATTACTGTTATCCATATATTCTGACTTATAAGAATACTGCTTATCTTCTTATCCTTAAAGCCTACTACCTTTAACGTTGCCATTTCACGATATCTTTCAATGTAACTCATTACACCAAGATTATATAACACAACAAGACTTAATACAACTGCTGCCACGATAAGAATACCAATCATCTGATACATCATACCCATAAATGATGAAAACGTTTCTTCTATCTCTTTTTTAGTCTGCATAGTTGAAATAATATCATCACTTATATTATCCTTACTTTCACTTGTATATATATTGCCAATCTTATATCTATCGCTGTCAGTAAGCTTTACATTGTTATCAGAATATATCTTATTAGCATATTCAAGCGAAACATTAATATTTTCAGACATTGACCTTGCAACACCTGCTATCTTTATATCATATTTTTCACTAGTGCCAAATGGTGAAACGGTTATAACATCTCCCTCTTTGAGATTATACTTTTCCATTATTCTAAGGCTGACAAGCGCACCATCACTTGGAAGCTCTATAATTTCATTGTTTTCATTAAGGAAACATATCATATCATTTTCAATATTATAAACATCAAGTGAATAAGCAGTATCTTCAAGTTGAACACTTATAGAAGCACTGTAATCACCATTTAACCTATTAGCAAGTTCTACTGCCTTTTCATTGTCGGCTTCATCAGAAATATTTACCTTTGTGTTATACTTCATTACATCAGTGTAATACACATTAAGATAATTATCCATAGTATCTGACATACCAATTGTTGCAACTATCATAACCATACAACCCAATATACCGATAAATGTAACAATTGTTCTTGATTTGTGTCGCATTGCATCTCTTAAATTCCATTTTGTTGCAAATCCAAACTTATCCCACAAAGGAGTTTTTTCAATAAGCATATTTTTAATTTTCTTAGGAGTATAAGGTCTTAATGTGTCCGCCGCAGTTCCTTTAAGTGTGTTCTTAACAGACAAATAACCTATAAGTATCATAAGTACATCTATACCTATAATGATAAGCCAAGTCCAAAATGGTACTTTAAGACTCCAATCGTCCATAACAATATAAGTTGCCATCATTCCGTTAGGGTTCATAACATAGTATCCAATACCGTAACCTAAAATAATTCCGACAACTGAACCTACCAATGCTATAAGTATTGCAAATGAAGTATAATGTCTTATAATTCTCACATCACGAAAACCTAAGGCTTTAAGTGTACCAATCTGAGTCTTTTCATTTGCTGTAATTCTTTGCATAGTCGTAATCATAGTAAGAATTGCAATTGCAAGAAATAGCACTGGAAGAATTGAAGCCATCGTCTTACCTTCGGTAGCTTCTCCATTTGCCTCTGAATAAGAAACAGTTTCGTCTTTTGTAAGTACCATAAGTGTTTCACCGACAGCTTCTTCAAGTCTTTCTGTAAAATCAGCCTTACTAAGTGATGACTTTACATTAACTTGAGAATAATATTTATCCACTATATCAGAAGCATTAATATTATTTATCTGCTCACCAGATATTAAAGAAGCATATTGCTGTGACAAATCACTGTCTATAATATCAGCATTTCCTGAATTAATACTCTCTTGTATAATATCGCTTATCTTACTAAGATATTTTTCCTTATAATTATCAACAATGGTATCTTCAAATGTCTTAGGCGAAATGTACACATATCCATACTTGCTAAAATCTGGCATAAGCTGGTCACTATCTTGAAGTGGTATCATCTGTTCTCCAGCTTCAATAAGTCCCTTTACTTCACCCGTAAGCTCTATCGTTTCATATGTAAGATTTAAAGTATCACCTATATTGATATCATTAGCCTTTGCATATTTGTCAAATAACCAAAAGCCTGATGTATCATTTTCATCATAAGCAGCACCTTCTGTAACAATAAAACCTGACACATTCGCATTAGTAGTTACACACACACCTATAAGATGTGATGAGTCTTTGCGCTGCATATTCATTGAAAAATATCTTGTAACATCGTCTACACCATCAATATCTGCTATTTTTTGCGTATCACTTTCAGAAAATCCATTTGTAGACACTACTCTATAATCCGCAAAACCTGTTCTTTCAAAAAAGTCATTCGTGTCTTGCTCTATCGTATACCATTCAACATTAAAACCAAAAAGTACACCAATACCCAACGTAACCATAAGTATCATTGAAATAAATTGTGCTTTGTAATGCTTAATAGTTCTAAGCAGCTTTTTAAATAACATAAGACTCCCACCTTTCTACCAGTCAATTTCATCAACAGCTAATGGTTTAGCTTGATTTTCACAAGACTTAATCTTGCCATTTTTTACTTTTATAACGGTATCAGCCATAAGTGCAATATTTTGGTTATGGGTTACTATAATAATAGTCTTTCCGTAGTTCCTTGCCATTTTAAGAAGTAACTTTAATACCATTACACCTGTCTGCGAGTCAAGCGCACCAGTCGGTTCATCACAAAGAAGTATCTTAGGATTTTTAGTTAATGCTCTAGCTATTGATACTCTTTGCTGTTCACCTCCTGATAATTCAGATGGGAAATTTTTCATGTGTCTTTCAAGTCCGACTTCTTTTAACATTTCTTTTGCGTCTATTGGATTGGGAGCTATTTCATTTACAAGGGAAATGTTTTCAAGAACGGTAAGTGTTGGTATAAGATTATATGACTGAAATACAAAGCCCACCTTTGAAGCTCTGTAATCAGCTAATTCATTATTAGATAATGTAGATATATCTTTACCATCAACGATAATAGTTCCACTCGTTGGACTATCAAGACCACCTAGCATATTAAGAAGCGTACTCTTACCAGCACCGCTAGGGCCTAATATTACAATAAGCTTACCATCTTCTAAAGAAAGGTCAATACCATCTAACGCATTAAATGTATTATCACCAGATGTATATGTTCTCACAACATTTTTAAATTCCACAATATTCATAATAACCTCTTTTCTGCACACATTGTTAATAACTACTAATAAGTAAATGTTAAGCCACATAGCCATGTGTGCATGACTTATGGCTTAAATATTATTAAAATATGTAGTTTTATTAGTTATATATTACCATAGTTAGTCTCATCTAACAAGTAGTTTTAAAAATTATGACCACCAGCTCAGCTGGTGGTTTGCTCTGCGGCTATAAGCCTGTGGTACTAG
>URYE01000108.1 GCA_900551945.1 uncultured Eubacterium sp.
AGTCCCATTTTCCGCATTATATAATTCTCCCCAAAGAACAATCACCTATATTTGCTAATTCAACTGACACAAATATAGATGGTTGTTTTTTTATTTACCTCTAAATATCAATAACTCATACACAAATTAAAATCATATTTGCACATTTGTCGAAAAAGATAAAATTTTAACAAAATTAGGTTGTATTTCCTAAATTCGTGTAGTATTATATCTAGGGTAACAAAAATATATAATTAGATTTAAGAGGTGATTCAAATGCTCACAGTTTCAGTTTTATTAGATTCCGTTGAAAAAGTACAAAAATTCGTAAGTATTATAAGCAAATACGATTGTGACTTCGATATAGAAGCAGGTCACAGTTGCGTAGATGCCAAATCAATAGTAGGAATATTCAGCCTTGATATATACAATCCACTCCGACTTACAATTAATAGATGTGGTGAAGAAGTTGAAGATATATTAAGAGATATTAATGAGTTTATGGAATACTAATGTATTCACTTAATTTCATTACATAAATTTTACTACTCTACACAACAAGTTATAGTGTAGGTTCACAACTTATTTATACCTTTAAACAAATCCTCACACAACTAAAAATGTAAAATATAATATTTCACAAAATATTAGTAATATATAAAAACAACAGACTATATTTATATTACAGCAACACTCACTCTTGTTTGATAATAGCATATAAATCTAGGCTGTTGTTCTTTTTAATTGTGCATTTATTGTAGCTATACTACTGATATCCCACAGCATAAATTGCAAAATATAAAAATTCAAGTCCATATATTATTACATAAGCGGTGCAATAAACCTTAAAAGACTTCCTGCAATCTTCTTCACACCTGAATACTCATCACAATCCTTAACCGTAATCTCTTGACTTTGTTTAAGAGTTTCTTGATAATCCTTTTCAATATCAAATACAGTTTCATTTTTATACATATACATACAACACTCAAAATGAAGATAAAGACTTCTAAAATCAAGATTACTTGTTCCAACAACACCTCGTATATCATCACTTACAAATATCTTAGCATGTACAAACCCCGGAGTATATTCAAAAATCTTAACCCCACTCTCAAGCAAATCTTTGTAATAAGTCCTTGCTAAAAGATAAGCATATATTTTATCAGGAACGTGTGGCATAAGTATAATAGTTTCAACACCTCTTTTTGCACAATATTGAAGTGCAAGCACCATTTCATCATCTAATATAAGATATGGTGTCATAATATGAACGTATTTCGTTGCCCTGTTTAATATATCAATATATACTTGCTTTCCAATTCTTTCATTAGAAAATGGGTCATCACTATAAGGGATAACATAACCACCATTTCTTAACATACATCTACCAGTTCTTTTAACATCTCTTTCAAATACTTCTTCAATATTATCCTTATAAAAATACTCATCTGTACAACTTACATATTTGTTAATATCTTGTAATGTAATATCACCATTTTTTACAGCAACATTCCACATTTCAAGAAACATAAGTGTAAAAGACTTAACAGCTTTACCTCTTACCATAACAGCCGTATCTTTCCAATAGCCAAATCTTTCCTTTTCATTAATATACTCGTCAGCCAAATTAACACCGCCTGTAAATGCAACTTTTCCATCTACTATAAGAATTTTTCTATGGTCTCTATTATTTTGATATGTTGATAGTGCTGGTCTTATCTGTGAAAATGGAATTGACTTAATCCCATACTTGCCAAGCTCCTTATAATAACCATAAGGAAGTAATGCAAGACTACAAGTTCCATCATACATAAATCTTACTTCAACGCCATTTGCCGCCTTTTCCTTAAGAATTTCCAAAATAGAATTCCACATCTTTCCTTCAGCAACAATAAAGTACTCCATAAATATAAACTTCTCAGCCGCTTTTAATTGAATAAGCATTTCCTCATACTTATCTTGCCCCAATGGAAAAAATTCAGCTTGACAATTATTATACACTGGAAAGCTTCCTACATTATATAAATAATTATACAAGCCATATTCACCATCTGACTCTTCTTTTACTTGCTGCATTAACTTTTCATTTTGATGATAAGCTAACTTCATTTGCCCATTAAGACGCACCAACATCTTCTTCATTGCCCTTGTTTCAAACTGATTATACATAAACACATAAAAAATTGAGCCAAATACTGGAACGGTTAATACAGGTATAATCCAAGCCAGCTTAAAACTTGCATTATCACTATTATTCATAATATGTGTAGCCACACCTATTCCCAACAACACAAATCCATAGTATATCATAGTTGAATACTCTGAAAGCCACTTCGTCGTGTATACAAGAATAAATAACTGAATAATAAGAGAAACAACGATTATAGCTGTTCTTCCGAATATAATCTGTAATATTCCTTTTTTCTTTGAATGTTTCTTCACGTTATCTTCACCTTTCTATAAATTTTATACAATTAGTTCTATTGTCTGTCAGCCTTTAATAGATGATAATTATTTTCGCTAACATTTTTTGATAATAGATTATTATATCATAAATTCTTACTTTATGCACACATAAATTTAAAAACTATGCCAAACACGTTCTGTAAATTTCTCATAATTTAATAACAAGCTCCAATTCTCATACAAGCATAGACGTTCTCATTATCTACATAAATAAAAAGTGTAAAATCTAACTTTAATAAGACTTGACACTTTAAATTTTCATTATATTTTCGTATAAAAACATAAAAAATGAGGCTGTCGCACTAAGAAAATTTTATACAAAATATAGAATTTAATTAGTAAATAATTCTATATCCCTCATAAATTTTCGTTAATGCAACAGCTCTATTTAATCTTTATTATATATTAGTATGATTTAAAAAATATTACAGATTTGTATATCCCATAAGGAACTCATCAACTTCTTTTGCACAGTCACGTCCTTGACGAATTGCTTTTACTACAAGTGACTGACCTGTGTGCATATCGCCTGCACTAAAGACTCCCTTTACATTAGTTGCAAACTTACCATCTTCTGTCTTTACATTAGTTCTTTCTGTAAGTTCAACTCCAAATGCGTCTGATACATACTTTTGTGTACCTAAGAAACCTGCTGCTATAAGAACAAGCTCGCAAGGCATTTCCTTTTCAGTTCCTTCTACCGGCACCATCATTCTTCTACCTGTCTTTTCATCAACCTTAGATTCAAGCGCAACAGTTATAACCTTTGTAAGATTACCCTTCTTATCCTTTACAAACTCCTTAACCGTTGTTGTATATATTCTTGGGTCATGTCCGAATACAGCAATAGCTTCCTCCTGACCATAATCAGTCTTGCACACTAAAGGCCACTGTGGCCATGGATTGCTCTCTGTTCTTTCATCAGGAGCTTTTGGCATCATTTCAAGCTGCGTAATTGATTTACAGCCATGTCTTATACAAGTACCAACACAGTCATTGCCTGTATCACCACCACCAATAACAATTACATTTTTATCCTTAGCTGATATGTACTTACCATCTGTAAGATTAGAGTCTAATAAACTCTTAGTTGTTGATGTAAGGAAATCTACTGCAAAATATATTCCCCTAGCATCTCTACCAGGTGCTTTTATATCTCTTGGATTAGAAGCTCCACAAGCAAGCACTACTGCATCATATTCTTCCATAAGCTTTTTAGCTTTAATATTTTCGCCTGCATTTGCATTTGTTATAAACTCTATGCCCTCTTTTTTCATAACATCAAGTTTTCTATCAATAATATGCTTTTCTAATTTCATATTAGGAATACCATATCTTAATAAACCACCAATTCTGTCTGCTCTTTCGTATACAGTAACATTATGTCCCCTTGAGTTAAGCTGGTCAGCAACGGCAAGTCCAGCAGGGCCTGAACCTATAACAGCAATTCTTTTATCCGTTCTTACCTTTGGTGGTTTTGCACCTGCAAGCCCATGTGCATAGGCATACTCAATGATAGCTTTTTCATTTTCCTTAGTGCTTACCGCATCTCCATTAAGTCCACAAGTACAAGCCTTTTCACAAAGACCTGGGCATACACGAGATGTAAACTCTGGGAAATTACTTGTCTTATGAAGTCTGTTATATGCCTGTTCCCAATTGCCTGTATACACAAGGTCGTTCCATTCAGGAATAAGATTGTTAAGTGGACAACCTGTTGTCATTCCTCTTAAAGTCATTCCTGATTGACAAAATGGAACACCACAATCCATACATCTTGCACTTTGCTTTTTTTGTTCCTCCTCTGAAAGAGGTATATGAAATTCATTAAAATTCTTAATTCTTTCTTTAGGCTCAATTGCTCTTGCATCTTCACGTTTATAATCTATAAATCCAGTTGGCTTACCCATAAGTATCTCCTTTCTATCTTACATACAATAATCCAATATATTTTTAACTCAGTACTATAAGCTTAGATTTTATTTTGTCAAATCTAATTCACACTCTTACACTTTAGAAAAACAATCAACAACCAGCTTTCAGTCTAGCCTAAACTAGCTGTTGATTATTTTTACACCTTACTTAAAATTCACTTAATTATTTTGTTGCTGCGTAAAATGCTTCTATCTGTGCCTGCTCACTACTTAGACCTCTTTCTTCCATCTGTCCCATCTTATTCATCATCTTCTTATAATCATGTGGAATAATCTTCTTAAACTTTGGAAGATATTCTTCAAAATGGTCTAATACATCTTTACCTCTCTTTGAATTAGTGTATGCAACGTGTTCCATAATAATATTTTTTAATTCTAATACGTTATACTTATCTGTAACTGCTTCTATAGATACAAGTTGTTTGTTGACTTTTTTATAAAGTGTTGTATCTTCGTCAAGTACATAAGCAATACCACCACTCATACCTGCTGCAAAGTTCTTTCCAGTTCTTCCTAATACTACAACTCTACCACCTGTCATATATTCACAACCATGGTCGCCACAGCCTTCAACTACTGCAATTGCACCAGAATTACGAACACAGAAACGCTCACCCGCAACACCATTTATAAAGGCTTTACCACTTGTAGCACCATAAAGAGCGACATTACCAATAATAATATTTTCATCTTCTTTATATGTAACGCCAGTTGGTGGATATACTACAAGCTTACCACCTGAAAGTCCTTTACCAAAGTAGTCATTGCTATCACCGACAAGTTCAAGTGTAAGTCCCTTTGGAACAAATGCACCAAAGCTTTGTCCGCCTGCACCTGTACATTTTACTGTATAAGTATCTTCTTCAAGGCTTTCGCCAAATCTTCTTGTAATCTCTGCACCAAGAAGTGTACCTACCGACCTATCAATATTAGTAACATCAACTTCAACACTTCTCTTTTCGCCTGTTTCAAGAGCTGGTGCTAACTTCTTTATAAGCACTCTTTCATCAACAGTTGACTCAAGCTTAAAATCATAAGGGTTCTTCTTATTATATTTGATTGAAGAAGCCTCCTTAATAAATGGATTATTAAGAATGTTACTAAGGTCAACTTTAACAGAACAACCACTATCTTTAACTTCTTTAGGTTCAAGGAAATCTGTACGACCTACAAGTTCATCAACTGTCTTAACACCAAGCTTTGCCATATATTCACGAAGCTCCTGTGCGATAAATCTCA
>URYE01000109.1 GCA_900551945.1 uncultured Eubacterium sp.
AATAATTTTCAAAATGATGAACTTACCTTTCATTTTGCCAATGGCAATGACTGGTGGTTTCATGCTAAGAAAATGCCAGGTTCTCACGTTATTGTAAGAACAAATGGAAAAGAACTCCCCGACAGAACCTTTGAAGAAGCTGCAAGCCTAGCCGCTTATTACTCAAAAGGACGTGACCAAGACAAAGTTGAAATAGACTACGTTCTAAAAAAAGAAGTCAAAAAACCCGCTGCCGCAAAACCCGGCTTCGTAGTCTACTACACCAATTATTCCATGATGGCTTCAACAAATATAAACAATATACAACTTATAAAATAATAACAATCAATCTCTCCCCGTACTTCCATCCTCATATATACTATAGAAGTACGGGGAATTTTAAAAACACTCCAACTTATCTAAAAAATTCTCCCCCACTCTCCATATAACACAAATGGAAACAAGGAAAAAATTTTATAATATAAAAACTTATTAATTCTGTCTTTAACCACCAACTCTACAATATGTAGCAAAAACATAAAAAGAAAGAGGAGCAAGCAATCAGTGACACGATGTCACATTGATTGCGTTCACGTCTGGCTTCATTATATAAATCAGCACATCTTCACCCCCACAACATGTAGTGTAAACGCATAAAAAGCAAGTCTGTTTTGTATGTATATGATAAGTATTTAGAACTTCTTAGATAAGCTGTTTAAAAACAGAGTAAATTGCACAGGACGTGCAATTTAGGAAAAAGCGACACGATGTCTCATTTTTCCGACTCGTCCGTTATCAAAATTTTCTCAGCTTATCTTAGAAGTTCTTAATACTTATTAATCAACATACAAAACAGACTTGCTTTTTATACCTGTTAATACATATCACTTTCTCTTTTCCTTAACACACAAAAGCATATACATAACCGCAATCAAATCCACGACTGCCACTCCTATAAAAATCACACCAAGCACATAAGCCCCGCTCACTAAAACATGAACACCAAAAGCTACAACAACGCCCAATATAATATTTAATAAAAGTGCAATACCAACATTTTTAAACTTAAGTATTCCTGTAACAGAAACATAAGTTGCAACTATAGCCACAACTACATCACAAAGATACATAATCATATATGGTAAAAATGCCATTTCAGCAACATCACATACATTTTCGTCCATTGTCAAATATCCAAAAAGCGATGGTGGATTAAACATATATACAACTATTCTTACTAAAATAATTACTACAGGTATAACCACTGATACAACAGCCCTTGCATGTTTTGATGGCAATGCTTTTGCAAACTTACCACGCAGAATTATCATAATAACAATTCCAAGTGTAATAAAAGCCGTTAATGGTATATTAAGAAACCATTTTCCTGCGAAATAATAATCCGTTACAAATGATAATGCCGCATAAGCAACTGAATTACTTTCACATAACTTGTCAATAATTACTGGTCTTAACCATTCAATATATACAGTAACAAATAAAATCACCATAACAGACATATAATATCCACTCTTATTAAGAGCCGCATAATCACTTATCCTATTAATCCTACTTGATTTTATAAGAAAAAATGCAAGCATTGCAAGCACTATTACAACAATAGCACAAATCAACTTTCCTGTTCCAATAAGGTGTGCTGTCTCAAAATTACTATCTGATATATTTCCAAGATAGAAACCTGCAATAATACGGTGAATAACAATATTTCCCTGCATAAAATATGATACCACAACATAAACAGCAGTAAGAAATAGTGATATACAAGAAATATTAGCATACACACCAGCACCCTTATACCTCGTTAAAATACAAACAATAGCCATAAATGTACTAAACAAAGCTACTGAAAACAGCACAGTATATACAGTGTCAAGTCCCTTATAAAAATACAAATTATAAATAGAACCTGACGCAGAATTCATATCAACAACATTATTGTTAATACTGTCAACAATTCCCTTAAAAAGCGTACTTGTGGGTCCAATAATAATTATAACAGCCATTACCGCTAGTATTGCGGCAACACTCATAACTCTTATAAATAGAATTTCTTCTTTTTTCATTGTTAATCCCCGTTCTTAAAGTACTACTTTACACTTACCTTACAGAAAGTCTTTTTACCTTTCTTTACTACAACACCATCTCCATCAAACATAGCTCTTTCAAATGTTGTATCAATATTATTAACCTTATCTCCTGCAACAGTTACACCACCCTGCTGTATTGCTCGTCTTGCTTCTGAACGAGAAGCTACAAGTCCAGCTTGATGAACTAAAGTAATAGCATCTACTACACCATCTTTAAAGCAATCTTCTGTAATTGTAGCTGATGGCATATTTTCAGAGTCACCGCCTGTAAATATTGATTTTGCTGTGCTTTCTGCCTTTTTAGCTTCTTCTTCACCATGAACAAGCTTTGTAAGTTCAAATGCAAGAATTTCTTTTGCTTTGTTAAGCTGTGCACCTTCCCAATCATTCATCTTGTCAATTTCTTCAAGTGGAAGGAATGTAAGCATTCTAATACACTTAAGAACATCCGCATCATCAACATTTCTCCAGTACTGGTAAAATTCATAAGGCGATGTTTTTTCAGGGTCAAGCCATACTGCACCTGACTGTGTCTTACCCATCTTCTTACCCTCAGAGTTAAGAAGAAGTGTAATAGTCATTGCACTTGCGTCTTTTCCAAGCTTACGTCTTATAAGCTCTGTACCACCAAGCATATTACTCCACTGGTCATCTCCACCAAACTGAAGATTACAGCCGTATTTCTGGTATAACATGTAAAAATCGTAAGACTGCATAATCATGTAGTTAAATTCAAGGAATGTAAGACCCTTTTCCATTCTCTGCTTGTAACACTCTGCTCTTAACATATTATTAACTGAAAAACAAGGTCCAACTTCTCTTAAAAGCTTAACGTAATTAAGATTTAATAACCAATCAGCATTATTTACAAGAAGTGCCTTTCCCTCAGAAAAGTCGATAAATTTGCTCATCTGCTTCTTAAAGCACTCAACATTGTGCTGTATTGTTTCTTCTGTAAGCATACCTCTCATATCATTTCTTCCTGATGGGTCACCTATCATAGCTGTACCGCCACCTACAAGTGCGATAGGCTTATTTCCTACTTCTTGAAGACGCTTCATAAGACACAATGCCATAAAATGTCCTACATGAAGACTATCTGCTGTTGGGTCAAAGCCAATATAAAATGTTGCCTTTCCCGCATTAATTAAATCCTTGATAACATCTTCATCTGTAACCTGTGCAATTAATCCTCTTGCTTGTAATTCTTCATATAATGTCATAATTTACATTTCCTTTCTTTTTTCATAATTTATTCAAAAAACAGATATTTACAATCTATTTTTCTAATAAAAAAAGAGCCTTCAGTCCCAAAAGGACGAAAGCTCTCACTTCGTGTTACCACCTTTATTCATAAACAGCTCGCACTGTCTACCTCATCAAGTACAAATATACTTTATGCACTATAACGTGTGCTACTCCGTTACAGCCTACTTAAGTTACCTTGTTCGGTGTACAGCTCTGGAATGTATTCATCTGCTACTTAGACTGCTCCTCTCATCAAACGGCTGCTTTCTGTTGCCATCACTAACAAACTACTTGTTTCCTTCAACGCATTATCTTATTAAATTTATTAAAATCTTAAATGTCCAAAATAAAATTCATATAATTATATGCACATATAATATCAGAGTTACTTCTGATGAACTTCATTATATTATAATAAATCATATAATGCAACTATTTTTTATTAATAATTTTATTTTTTATTAAACTAAAAATAAAGTAATAAATCACAACACCTATAATACAGCCTGTTGTATCAATTAAAACATCTGTAAATTGTCCCGACCTGCCTGGTACAAATAATTGATGAAACTCGTCTGTACAAGCACAAAGAAATGTTATAAAAACTGATATATAAACTGCTGCCTTTAATATAACACCATCTATTATAAATGCTGTAAGCACCAACATACCAAGAATGGCATATTCCGTCATATGTGCTGTCTTTCTTATCGGAAACTGACAATTTTCAATGTATATTTCTCTATTATCGTCAGTAACCTCAATTATATTCAATTTATCTGCTGTATCTACAAGGACTCCTGCTACTTTTATACTTAGTCCACCCGACTGCTCACCATTTTGACCAGAAAAACCAAATATAACTATATACATTAAGATTACTGGAAGCCATACAATTAACTTTTTAAAAATCAGACTGCGGTTATTACCAACAGTCTGATTTTGTAATTTTTTTATTATATTCATAAAATAAATTGTGTATAAAACTCTCTTATTTAAACAGCATAAACTATGAGAAACTAATACTTTCTATAAGTTTCTCATAGTTTATAAGAAGCCAACAAGCTTGTGCAAGCACAGACTTTAGCTAACTATTTATATAAATTAAAGAGTTACAACTCTCATAGTATTTGTAAGACCACGTCTTGCGTCTGGAGCTGAAGATGTAGCTACACCTGCTGAGATAATAACTGTATCACCTTCACCTATGTATCCAGCATTTTCTGTTACCTGTAAAGCATGTTCGATAATCTTATCTGTAGACTTTTCTGTAGCAGTCTTTAAAGGTCTTACACCCCAGTAAATCTGCATCTTTCTAAGAACATTATCATAAGGTGAGCAACCAATGATTTCTGCATTTGGCTTAAGCTTAGATGTAAGTCTTGCTGTAAATCCTGAAATTGTTGGGCATACGATAGCCTTAGCATTAAGGTTTTCAGCTGTCTGAACTGCTGCATTACATACAGCGCTTGAAATATTTCTCTTAGTATGAAGAGCTGCATTAGCACCAGCTACTAAATGAGTTTCTGTTGTTTCTGCAACCTTAGCCATCATCTTAAGAGCTTCTAATGGATACTTACCATTAGCTGTTTCGCCTGAAAGCATTACAACGTCAGTTCCATCGTAAATAGCATTAGCAACATCGGCAACTTCAGCTCTTGTTGGACGTGGGTTTCTTATCATTGAGTCAAGCATCTGTGTAGCTGTAATAACTGGCTTATAAGCTGCGTTACACTTTCTGATAATTTCCTTCTGAATGTGTGGAACTTGTTCTGCTGGAATTTCAACACCCATATCACCACGAGCAACCATGATACCATCAGCAACTTTTAAGATTTCATCCATGTTTTCAACACCTTCGCTGTTTTCGATTTTAGCGATGATTTGAATTTCAGGACGACCATTTTCAATTAATAATTTTTTAACATCTAAAACATCTTGTGGACGTCTTACGAAAGATGCAGCGATGAAATCAACACCTTGTTGACAACCAAAAGTTAAATCTCCGATATCTTTTTCTGATAAGTAATCGAATCCTAATTTGATTCCTGGAACGTTGATTCCACGTTTGTTTTTAACAACACCATCGTTAGCACAGATACATACGATATCAGTACCTTCAACATGATCAACTAATAATTCTACTTGACCATCGTTTACTAAGATGAAACCACCTGGTTTAACATCTTTATATAAATCTTTATAAGTG
>URYE01000110.1 GCA_900551945.1 uncultured Eubacterium sp.
CAGTCATTAGTATATTTATTTCCTTAAATGACTGAATGTTTTTATTAATAATTTATTAGTTAATTACTATATTTTTACTGAAAATTAGCATTGTTAGAACCTTTTGACTGCATATTGCCATTTTGATTTCCATTTGGTTGTCTGTTATCTGAACTTCCCATATCATTATTGCCATTTTGCATATTAGAATTATTCATTTTTCCACCACCGCCAAAGCCAGAAGATACTCCATTTGATGTAACTGAACTACTTACTTCTATAGACTGTGATGTGCCTCCTGCATTGACGGTATATGTGCTTCCTGACTTAATATCTGTTGAATATACAATAGCACTAGCATAAGTTTTTGATGGTGTATATGAAAGTATTGTATTGCCTGAGCTGTCTTTTAATGAAAATTCTGAATTAGCACTTGCTGTAGAAAATGTTGTAACAATACATGAACCATTTTCTGCAGAAGTTGGTGTTTCTAACATTCCACTTGAACCAAATGCCATAACTGTTCCGCCAGTTATTTCACAAGTGTTATCAAAGTCAATAGCTGTATCTCCATCTGATGTAGGGCCACTTATTATAATTGTTCCACCATTAATATATATAG
The DNA here is from genome assembly GCA_900551945.1 of uncultured Eubacterium sp. Taxonomy (GTDB): domain Bacteria; phylum Bacillota; class Clostridia; order Lachnospirales; family Lachnospiraceae; genus Lachnospira. The sequence goes on from URYE01000110.1 coordinate 602, forward strand.
AACCATTAGCATCAAGACCGTCACCAGAAGCATTTACTAATATATTACCACCGTTAATTGTAAGTGTTGCTGTGCTACTACTATTATTGCCTTGTGGCATACCACCTGTTTGTGAATTATTTGACATATCACTTGATTGACCATTGTTATCTGATGGAAGTTCTGGAGCTGTGCCATTACCCATTCCATTTGGCATATTTCCCTGTTGTCCATTACTGTCTGATGGTAACTCTGGTCTTTCTCCTGTTGCTTCTGATTGACCATTTGGTTGACCCATACCCATCTGACCGTTATCATCTGATGGTGGCTCTGGAGCTGTGCCATCACTCATTCCACTTGGCATATTACCACCCATCTGATTATTATCTGCATTATCTGTACTGTTAGAAGACGAACCACATGCTGCATTTATACCATCATCAGAAGCTGTAACATCTATATCACCGCCATTTATAATAATAGTTTCTGCTTCTATACTTTCATAGCTGTTCTCAACTTTTATATTTCCATCGTTAATTACAATAAGTGTATCTGCATGGAAACCGTCATCACCAGTATTAACATTAAATGTTCCACCATCAATATACATATCTCCATTTGTATGAACTGCATCATCTTGAGCATTTATAGTATATGTTCCTGATGTTATCTTTATAACTGTACCTGCTTTAAGCCCCTTCATACTTGCTTCATCTGTACTTGTTGACTGTGTAGAAGTGTTATTCATTCTACCAAAGCTATTATTTTGTGAGCTAGACTTAGTTGATGCTTGATAACCGCCACCAGTCTTTATATTAAAATCACCACCATTAATTCTTAAAATATGCTCTGACTGTATTCCGTCTGTTGCTGCAGTAATATTAAATGTTCCGCCATCTATAATTATATTACCTTTAGTGTCATCAGTATCATAAGTAGACTTCATACCGTCTTGACCTGATGTAATATTAAATGTACCATTTTTTATAGCAAGTAAATCTTTTCCTACAATGCCGTCTTCATTACTTGTTATATTAAATGTTCCTGATACAATCTTTAAATCGTCTGAACTTTTTATACCATTTCTATAGCCTGCGTTGACATTTAAAGTACCATTTCCATTAAATGTTAAATCAGCCTTTGATGTAATAGCCGCTGAATAATCTTCATCGTCTGTTGTAGCTCTTGTGCTATCTGTAAATGTATTTGTTGTACCATCTGCAAGTGTTACAACTACTTTCTTAGCATCTTCAACTATAAATGGAGCTGTTGTTGAACTTGTGACATTGACACCATTTAAAATAATTCTTACTATTCCCTTGCCAGAAACATTTACATCAATACAACCATCTGTCAATGTTCCTGAAATAACATAAGTTCCTGCACTTGTAATAGTAACTTTTGAGCCATCAACTGTAACACCACTTCCTGTTACGGTTGCTGATGTCTGTGTAAGCTCTATCTTTGAAGCTTCTGACTCGTTATAAGATGTTGTAGTATCTTCTTCATCTAATTCTATTGAAATATCTCCTTCTGTTTCATCTGTTGTAACGGAAGATGTATTTACAACTGATGAATTTGTCTGTGTTGTGACTACTGTTGTTGTCTGTGTGTCTGTGCTTGCACTGTCCCAGGGCATTGAACAACCTACCACTGAAAAACAAGTTATTGTACCTGCTATAAGCGCTGCTGTGAGTTTTCTGTAATTAATCATAATATAACCTCCTCTATTAAACATATCTTAATTTTAAATATAGTACCTAATTAATTTTTATCTTAATGTTATTCACATTAATACAAGTGACAACTGTTTTTGTCTTTCTTGTTTATAGCCATATATTACCTGTCATCAATGTATGAATTGTGTTAATAGTGTGTTAAATATGTGAAATTAGAAATTAATTGAAGTGTTAAAAATAGAGCAAAAAAGATATTTTAATAATAAAAAAAGATTAATAAACGTAAAGATAAAGTTGTTACAATAGTAAAATAACAATGTTGATAATATATCAATCTGTCAGAAAGCATACAAGTTTTTTTGATAAATAAATGTCTAACCTGTTAAAATTCACTTAACAAAATAGAATTATGAAACTTTCTTAATATTGTCTATTTACTAATGAAACAACTTTATTTAATATTTTTATAATATTCAAAAAAATACACAGAATATATTTCTCTTAGCTTTAATAATACTTAAAATTAGATATTAACCTTAACAATCTTAGGTCTTAAACCGCCTTCATCGAGCTTTTTAACTATCTCTTCTTTGTGTTCTGGACCGAAAGCTTCGATTGTAATTCTAAGTTCAACTGTTGCTTTACGGTTAATACTTACAAACTGGTTGTGTTCAAGCTTAATTACGTTACCATTAGCCTCTGCTATAATTGAAGCTACCTTAACAAGTTCACCTGGCTTATCTGGAAGAAGAACAGATACTGTAAATATTCTGCTTCTTTGAACAAGACCTTGCTGAACTACAGAAGACATTGTAATAACGTCCATATTACCACCTGAAAGAATTGAAACAATCTTCTTATTCTTAACATCTAACTGCTTAAGTGCTGCAACTGTAAGAAGACCTGAGTTTTCAACTATCATCTTGTGGTTTTCAACCATATCAAGAAAGGCTACGATTAAGTCTTCATCTGGTACTGTGATGATATCATCGATATTCTTTTGAAGATATGGGAAAAGCTTACTTCCCGGTGTCTTTACGGCTGTACCATCAGCTATTGTATTAACTGTTGGAAGTGTAACAACCTTCTTAGCCTTTAATGACTCTTGAAGACAGTTAGCTCCTGCTGGCTCTACTGCTATAACTTTGATATTAGGATTAAGAAGCTTTGCAAGTGTAGACACACCAGTTGCAAGTCCACCACCACCAACTGGTACAAGAATATAATCTACTGTTGGAAGTTCCTTTATAATCTCCATTGCAATTGAACCTTGTCCTGTTGCAACATCTAAGTCATCAAATGGGTGAACAAATGTAAGTCCCTTTTCCTGTGCAAGAGTAAGTGCATATTCGCAAGCTTCATCGTATACATTACCATGAAGAACAACTTCTGCACCATATCCTTTAGTTCTATTAACCTTAATAAGTGGAGTTGTTGTTGGCATAACTACTGTAGCCTTAACTCCGTACTTCTTAGCGGCATAAGCTACACCCTGCGCATGATTACCAGCAGAAGCTGTAATAAGTCCTTTTTCTCTTTCTTCTTCTGACATTGTGCTAATCTTATAGTAAGCACCTCTTACCTTATATGCACCTGTATACTGCATATTTTCTGGCTTTAAATATACTTTGTTGCCTGTCTGATTACTAAAATATTCACTATAAACAAGATTAGTTTGTAATGTTACTTCTTTTACCTTTTCAGCGGCTTCTTCAAACTTTTCTAATGATAATTTTTCCATACTATCTTTGTCCTCATTTCCAAGCGATTATTGTTGTGTCATTTGCTTATTATTGACACAGAAATTAAGAGCTTTTAGAGTTCTTAAAATAATATTTATTATAGCTTAATTTATTTATCTTTACAACTGTTTTTATTCTTCTTCGTCATCTTTATCAAGTTCCACATCAAAAAGAGCATTTACAAAATCATTAGAATTAAACTTCTGTAAGTCTTCTACTTTTTCACCTACGCCAACGTATTTTACTGGAATACCGTATTCTGCTTGTATTGCAACAGCTATACCACCCTTTGCTGTCCCGTCCATCTTAGTAAGAATTATTCCTGTTATATCTGTAACTTCTTTAAATTCTCTAAGCTGTGCAAGCGCATTTTGTCCTGTTGTAGCATCAAGAACTATCAAGTTTTCTCTATATGCGTCTGGATACTCTCTTTCGATTACTCGGTCTATTTTACGCAACTCCTCCATAAGATTTTTCTTATTGTGAAGTCTTCCTGCTGTATCACAAAGAAGTACATCAGCATTTCTTGCCTTACTTGCGGCTATTGAGTCATATATAACTGCTGCAGGGTCTGAACCCTCGCTTTGCGAAATGATATCAACACCTGTTCTATTAGCCCACTCTGTAAGCTGTTCTATTGCCGCTGCTCTAAATGTATCTGCTGCCGCCATAACAACTTTTTTGTTCATAGCCTTTAAATGTCCTGCAAGCTTTCCAACAGAAGTAGTTTTACCAACTCCATTTACACCAATAAGCATAACTATTGACTTGCGATTTTCAAACTCATAAGCATTCTCACCTAAATCCATCTTTTCTTTGATTGTATCTATAAGAAGCTGTTTACACTGTTGTGGTTCTCTTACCTTTTGTTCTTTTACCTTTTGCTTTAATTCTTCGATTATTTCATCAGTGGCTCTTACACCTAAATCACCCATAATAAGTGTTTCTTCAAGTTCTTCATAGAAGTCATCATCAATTGAAGAAAACCCGCTAAATACGTTTTCAATTCCTGAAACAATATTATCTCTTGTCTTTGTAAGACCCTCTTTTAATTTACTAAATAATCCCATGTGTCACCTCGTTATTATATTAAATTCATCATTATTCTAACACTATTAAGTAATTATTATGTTGTTAAAAAATAATCAAATCCAAACTTAATAGTGTTATAGCTAAATAAAAAGCCTATCGCAAATATTTAATTTAATAGTTTTTCTGCTCTTTCAAGGTCATTTTCTATTAAATCTACAGATACAAGCGCAGATACACCTTTTTCCTGCATTGTTATACCATACAATCTATCGGCAGCAGTCATTGTTCCACGTCTATGTGTAATTACTATAAACTGTGTATGCTTTGTAAGCTTATGAAGATAATTAGCATATCTTCCAACAT
>URYE01000111.1 GCA_900551945.1 uncultured Eubacterium sp.
AATAGATACATTAGTATCTTAGAAGCCCATTACCTTTAGGTGATGGGTAGTTCACTGTAAATCGTAAAATAAGATTGTATACTTTAAATTAAAATTGACTTGTTATAAATAATTGATGAAGCCCATAGCTGAAAATAATATTTAACAAGTAATTATACAGAATGGAGAAAGAAAATGAGTGAGAATAATATAAATAATTCAAATGATAATAATAATGATGATTACGAAAAGATTTGTTATATATGTAGAAGACCTGAAAGTAAAGCAGGTAAAATGATTAGTATGCATAATAATATCTATGTATGTTCTGATTGTATGCAGAGAACATTTGACTCTATTAATAATAGTGGTTTTAACTATGATGATATTATGAAAATGTATAATATGCCTGGCTTTGGAAATATGAGTTTTAATAATATGAATGATATTAATACTGATATTCCAAATAAGCAAAAGATTAAGAAGAAAAAGAGTACTGAAAAGAAAAAGGAAGATAAGATTGACCTTAGAAATATTCCTGCACCACATGAAATAAAGCACATGTTAGATGAGTATGTTGTAGGACAGGATTATGCTAAAAAGGTAATGTCAGTTGCAGTATATAACCACTACAAGAGAGTTGCAACAAACACAATGGACGAGATAGAAATTGAAAAGTCTAATATGTTAATGATTGGGCCTACAGGAAGTGGTAAGACTTATCTTGTTAAGACGCTTGCAAAGCTTTTACAAGTGCCACTTGCTATTGCTGATGCTACTTCGCTTACAGAAGCAGGTTACATAGGTGATGATATTGAAAGTGTTGTATCTAAGCTTTTGGCAGCAGCAGATAATGATGTTGAAAAGGCAGAGCATGGCATTATATTTATTGATGAAATTGATAAAATTGCAAAGAAAAAGGAAACTAGAAGTCGTGATGTAAGTGGAGAGTCTGTACAGCAGGGTATGTTAAAGTTGTTAGAGGGTAGTGACATAGAAGTGCCAGTTGGCGCAACAAGCAAAAATGCTATGGTTCCACAGGTTACAGTGAACACTCGTAATATTTTATTTATCTGTGGTGGCGCTTTCCCAGACCTTAGCGATATTATTAAGGAAAGACTTAATAAGCAGTCTTCTATTGGTTTTACAGCAGATTTAAAGGATAAGTATGACAATGACCCTGATTTACTTAAGAAGGTTACTATTGAAGATTTGAGAAATTATGGAATGATACCAGAGTTTCTTGGTCGACTTCCGATTATATTCTCACTTGACAGTCTTTCAAAGGATATGCTTGTTCAGATTATGAAAGAGCCTAGAAATGCTATTTTAAAGCAATATCAGAAGCTTCTTGAGCTTGATGAGGTTAAGCTTGAATTTGATGACAGTGCGCTTGATGCAATTGCCGATAAGGCGCTTGAGAAAAAGACAGGAGCTAGAGCATTACGTTCTATTATTGAAGATTATATGCTTGATATTATGTATGAAATTCCAAAGGATAATAATATAGGAATGGTTACTATTACGGGTGATTATATCAATAAAAAGGGCGCACCTGTAATTCAGATGAGAGGGATGGAAACACCACTTCTTAATTAATTTGTTATAGGTTAGGTATTCTTATTTTTAAACTTTGAAGATATGAACAGTATATAAACACACATACCAGTAAAAGAACAGTTGTCTATATTTATATGCCATTATCGAACAATAATGTTCGCTACTGTCATACAAATATAGACAATTGTTCTTTTACTGGTGCATTTAGTTTATATACTATTGATATCTTACGGAACTTTATTGAACTCCATAAATTTAGTATGTTTTTAATATTTTCATAGAAGCGGGAGTCTAATTTTATAGTCTATGGTAAAAGCTAATAGTTCCTAGTTGTGCTGTTTAAAATCAGTGCTGCCCTTTATCCATCAACTATAACATTAGACTTCCGCTTTTAATAACATGAATGTAAAGTTAAAAGCGAATAATTTTTTTTTATAAGCATAAAATTATTACAACATATAATTAAAAAGCCTTATATAAATGGCGATGGTGGTGTATGAACCGATGTCAGAATTTGATAATGTCAGAAAATGCAAGAGATTTTATTATACGTTATAATTCAGAAACTTATAGACAGATTAAGAGCATGTCAGATACTTGTATACAATGTGTAGATGAAACGTGGTGTTTAGCACATACGGCTGGTGATGATGATATGAGTAGATTTATTGCTGAAAAAGGCTATTATTCAGTGCCAAAGTTATATGGACTTATGCAGACAGATACATCTAATTTTGATGAGTCGGGACTAACAGCAACACTTAATCAGACTAATCTGAATGTAAGAGGTCAAGGTGTAATAATTGGTTTTATAGATACGGGAATTGATTATACACTTGATATATTTCAGTCAGCTAGAAATATAAGTAAGATAACGGCTATATGGGACCAGACTATTCAAGATAATTCTAATGATGAAGAAAATATGAATGGGCAAGAACCACAAGACAATGATTATTCATATCTTACAGCACTTGGCAGGTTTAATTATGGGGCTGTTTATGAAAACGAGGATATAAACAGGGCATTACAAGCGAAAGCATTAGGTGAAAATCCTTTTGATTATGTACCTACTACAGATGATAATGGTCATGGTACATTTATTGCGGGGATTGCAGCAGGTTCGCAGACAAGGGAATTTACAGGAGCAGCACCAGACGCAGAGATTGTAATGGTTAAGTTAAAGCCAGCAAAACAATATCTTAGGAATTACTATATTATAAAAGACAATGTTGAAGCATATCAAGAAACAGATATCATGGCAGGGGTGCGTTTTCTTAGATTTTGTGCTTTAAGAGAAAATAAACCGCTTGTAATATGTTTAGGGGTTGGTACGGGGTCTGGGCCAAGAACGGGAATGACTCCACTTGCAGATATGCTTAACTCAATGGCAGGGCGTAATAATGTAGTAGTAGTAGTACCTATTGGAAATGAAGGAAATGCCAGAACTCACGTTCAAGATGTATTAGTATCAAATGCAGGAGTTTCTGAAATAAATATAAATGTTGGAGAAAATGTAAAAGGCTTTTCAATGGAAATATGGGCAGATACCCTAGATTTATTGTCGGTTTCATTTGTGTCACCATCAGGTCAATTAATACCTAGAGTGCCGGTTCGTATAGGACAAAGTAGTGTATTTAGGTTTTTACTTGAAAATACAACAGTAAGTGTTGATTACAAGGTAGCAGAAACGGTATCGGGATATGAAGTCATTTTTATAAGGTTTGCAAGCCCATCTCAAGGAGTATGGGGAGTTAATGTGTATAGCCTTACAAATATTACCGCAGTATATAATGCTTGGCTTACACTAGAGCAGTTTTTAGCAGGAGAAGTATTTTTTGTAAAATCTAATCCCGATGTAACATTAACAGAGCCATCACCAGCTTTTTATATGATAAGTGTTGGTGCGTATAATCATGTAACAGGCGGAATTGCAATCGACTCAGGGAGAGGATATACAGCAGACAATAGAGTAAAGCCGGACATTACAGCACCAGGTGTTAATGTATATGGCCCTAGAGTTGGTGGTGGCTATATAACAAAAAGTGGCACAAGCATAGCCGCTGCCCACACAGCAGGAGCAGCAGCACTTTTACTTACATGGGGCGTATACTATGGAAATGATGTAATGATGACAACAAACAAAGTAAAAACCATACTAATAAGAGGTGCGAAACGTGACGCAAATATGGAATATCCAAATAATGTTTGGGGCTATGGAAAACTAAATGTCTTAGAGTCATTTTTACAACTAAGGCTATCCTAAGATTATTTTTTAATAAATATTAGCAAGTTGATTTGTTATCGCAGTTTATATAAAGGCGTTACATTTATTCTAATACAAGAAAATCTTATGTTTATTTGTACTTTCACTGGTGTGTGAATGTTTTATCTAATCCTACTATCTTGCGAAGTGTTTATGAAAAATCCCTTGAACATAACAAATATTTAAGTTAATATAAAAAGCAAATAAGATAAAGAAAATGGAGAAGATTATGGAGTACAAAGCAATATCATTAGACTTAGATGGAACATTAACAAATAGTCAAAAAAAAGTGTCAGACAAAAACAAAGAAACAATATTCAAAGCACTAGATAAAGGAATAAAAGTAATACTAGCTTCAGGCAGACCACTATTTGGAATAACATCAGTAGCTGATATATTAGAATTGTCAAAAAGAGGTGGGTATATTTTAGCTTATAATGGCGGAAATATAGTAGATTGCACTAATGGGGAACTTATCTACAGTAGGTTTGTACCAGATGAATGTGTACATGATATATGTTGTGAAGCTCAAAAAAATAATGTATATGCAATAACATACTATAAAGATTATGTACTTGCAGAAAGTGACGAAGATGAATACGTTAAAAAAGAAGCATTTTGCAATGGTGCTGAGATTAAAAAAGTAGAAAATCTTGAGCAGTTTGTAGATTATCCAGTGGCAAAATACATAATCGTGGGTGAACACACAAAGTTACTTCCAGTAGAAAAAGCCTTAAAAGAAAAACATGGAAATCTTCTTGATATATTCTTCTCAGAAGATTACTTCCTTGAGGTAGTACCAAAAGGAGTTGCAAAAGATAAGTCATTAGAAGCACTTCTTGACAAATTAAATATAAAAAGAGAAGAACTTATTGCCTGTGGTGATGGAATGAACGATTTACCAATGATAGAATATGCAGGACTTGGAGTAGCAATGGATAACGCATATCCAAAGGTAAAAGAAAGCGCAGATATAATTGCGCCATCAAACGATGATGATGGAGTTGCATTTATTATTGAAAAATATATGAATATTGATTAAGTCTTAAGTATGTAATGCCGATATAATATATATAACAAAAGTACTGGTTTTTAATATTTAAGGGAGGCGATTAAAGCTGAAACAGTATTATTTATCCAAAGGACGCAGCCAGTAAACAAAATACATGGCGTTGAAAAGGTTGGAACAGTAAGAAAGTCCGATGGCGGAGATATTAAGAAAGATAATTCATTTAAAGAAGTTCTTGCAGCAGAAAGAAAGCGCATTAAGACAGCAAGTGTAGATAATAAGGAACAAGGAAATACAGTTAATATTTATAATGCTGGAATGAATTATTACAATAACAAAGCCATGGGAGCATATTTTTATATGACACCATCAACAGCTGATTTTAAGGGGTAATTAGCAGATATTACAAAAATAGAAAATAGTAAGATTATTTTCTTTATTT
>URYE01000112.1 GCA_900551945.1 uncultured Eubacterium sp.
GTATATCATAAAATATATTAAAATATAACATTATAATCAATACTCTTACAATTTCTAAGAATATTGTAATCCCCACCTCATTTAACGTCACACTATCACCTTTTTACCTTATTGTATTCTATCATTTTTAGATTAAAATCATTTCTATACTTCCGACTTATTTTTAAAGTTTCTCCATTTTCCATAATAACACTGTCTAATTTACAAGCTTTTATATGACGTAAATTAATGATATAAGATTGACTTATCATTACAAAGTTATCAGGCGGTAATTTGTTAATTTCGTCTTTTAATTTACCAACATAATGTTGTGAACTATTTAAAAAAACTATATGTATGTTTTTCTTATCACTTCTAAAATACAATATATCCCCTATTAATACCCTGTACTGTTGTTTATTAAACCCATACATAAAAAATCTTTTGTCCTGTTCATTAAGCAGAAATAACTTTTTTATTATATTGCAAAGTCTATCTTTATCAATTGGCTTTATTAAAAACTCATACGGGTGTATACTAAATAATTCCATTGCATAACTTTGATTTGAAGAAATATATATTATGTGCATTGCCTCATTATTACAACCTTGTCTAATATAATTACCTACATCAACGCCATTAAGGGCTGGTAATTGAATATCGAGAAATAAAATGTCTACTTTCACCTTAGATGGTACATCTTCCATAAAACTCTCCGCACTATTCCACACTTGAATATCGACATCATCTTTCATTTTCTTGAACAAATCAATAATTATATTTTCTAATTCTGCACAAGTTAACTTTTCATCGTCACATATACCAACTGTGTATATCAAACATTATCCCCCCTCTTGTTTTGTATAAAACCTATTAAAACTAAAGCTCCAGTTATAGCTATTGCAATTGCTATAATAGCACTCCAATAGCTATATTGGCAAATAAATAATAATATAAATATTAATAATTCAAAAAGTAATATTTTTTTAGTTCTGTTTGCATATACTTTCTTCTCAAAATCGTCTAATTTATTGTTACTATTATCCACTGGCGCAAATAAGCAAATAATACAACTATTAACAAAACATAAAAATAGTTGTAATTCTCTGCTAACATTATACTTATTAATAATTACAAGTACTCCAATCAAAATAATTAATGATAATATACCACAACTAATTTGACTTTTAGTGTGGTATCCCCCTGCATTTTGTCTTAATGGTATTAAAAATAATAAAAATACTATGCTTTCCATTATCATACCAAATACAATAGAAACTACGGACACTACTATTATAGCAATGATTAATTCAATCATTATTTCTAATCCGAATTTTACTACTGCTTCATCATCTGTATTAAGTTTTAAATATTTATTTATATAATTATATGTACGCATTATCCAATTCCATATAAACAATAATTTCGTTTATTATATTATAAAATTTTTCAACTTTCAAATATTCTTTAAAACTTTCTTAATTTTTTAACTTCCTTGCTCACTTTGGGTTGATATGTAATAAATGGACACGCCACATTTGCATAATGAGTTGCCACCTTAACTGCAACATTCTTAACATTATTAGCAATCTTCATCTTAATTTTGTTTTCAATCATAATATTATCCTCTCTTTTCTTGTTATTTTATTTTCTTAAAAATATAAGAAAATCTTACAATAAATATTATACATCAAAAAAAGATTTTTTTCATGCAAGGCATATTTTGTCGTTTATATGGAATATTTGGTAAAATAATTATTTATTTATAATCTTTCCCAACTCCATTTCACATACTGTATCACACAATAACTCTATATCTTCTGCATTGTGATTAGCCATAATAATTGTAGTTCCCCCTTTGGCTAATGAACTTAACACTCCTCTCATCTCATCAACACCAGACTGGTCAAGACCATTCATTGGCTCATCAAGAATAAGTATGTCTGGATTTTCCATAAGTGCTTGTGCTAATCCTAAACGCTGTCGCATACCCAAAGAGTACTTACCAACGTGCTTTTTATTATGAGGGTCTAACTTTACAAGCTCCATAACCTCCATAATTCTATCTTTACCAATTTTTTTATTAATTCCTGCAAGAAACTTCAAGTTATTATATCCACTATAACTGTTTAAAAAACCGGGAGTTTCAATAATAATTCCCATATTATGCGGTACATCAACATCTTTTCCTACTTTTTTGCCAGCGACAGTAATAGTTCCCGATGTAACTGGAACAAACCCACATATGCACTTCATTAACATAGTCTTTCCAGAACCATTTCTGCCTATAATTCCATGTATCTTGCCCTTTTCAAAATTAACACATACATTATCAAGAACAAGATTATCGCCGAATTTTTTTGAAACATTTTCTACAACAATTATATCTTCCATAAGCTCTCCTATTGAATGTTATTCTTAATTTCAAATGAAAATCTTCTACTCCTGCTAAGCAAAGCTCCCATTATAAACAATATTACTATCGCACCACTGTACATATAAAGCACAAAATAAAAACTAGGCAAACTTGTCGTCTTTGCCACATCTATATTATTAAGCGAAGACCATGTCACAGGTGAAAACCACATAAATTGTTGAACTTCATCTACAATGGCTGTAAAAAATACCATAAATCCAGTAACAAGTACTCCTACAGCATTAGACTTGAATAATATATTAAGGTCATAAATAATAAGCCCCAATATAGTACATATCATCCATAAAAATACAAATGACCATAACATTGCCTGAGCTGGAGTATAATATCTTACAATAGAACCTGTTACTTTTACTGTATCATATTGTATCCCAAGTGCTGACGTAAGATTAGTAGTGGCTGCAAGTATAAGCCCCTTTCCCCACGAAGTGTCTAGTTGTATATGTCCGATATTTACAATAATTGATGATAATAACATAAACATAGTATAACAAAATGAACCTACAACTATGTATAACATCTGTCCTATTCCCCAACTTAACCTCCCTGACCTTACCATAACAAACTGTTGGTTAGAGTCAATAAATGGAGCGTCACTGAATATCATAATCACTGGAAATAAATATAATATCTTCATATATCTATATGTAGTTAAAAATGGAAATATATATGGACTTAACTTCTCTCCTGTATAGTCAGATATCTTCCACAAGCCCTTTGTATACAAATATGTAAAAAGGAATATAACTATAAGGGATACTATAATTCTGCTGTTTCCTATCCATTTTCTCATATTTTGAATACATATTCTAATTGATTTCACAGCGTATCCTCCTTTTTACAAAATATGTGAATATTATATTAGCAACTAATAAATATAATATAACAGTAACAACTGCTGTAATCCCACCATAAGCGTTTGGCAAATATACACTTTGTATATTATGCAAAGATACATGATTAATCCTTATTTTACTGCTAAATTCAATCAATATAACTGTGCTTATAAGTGGAAATGTCATTGATGCAAACTTATTAGGCATAATAGCAGAACCCATAAGCCCATATTCTGCAAACAATGCTGTTAGCAAAGCAAGAATTAATGCCCTTAAAAAAATATAATATATCTTATAATCACTTGTAACAAGACTATAAAATATGTCTGTTTCATCAATTAAGTAAGCATTACCACCAATCATAATATATTCAATAATACCAAATATACTAAAACCTATAAATGAAACCAAAAACGTACTTATAGCACAAGTTAATATCTTTGATATTATATATTGTGTTGAAGAACTTCTACTTACAATAAACTTATAATACCCATTCTCCCAATCGTCTACAAATGTACACGCTGACGGCAATGCCGCAATAAATACAAGCAGTGATGCAGTATTGCTAAGACCTAACATAACATCAATCAAACCAAAAGCATCTGATGAACCATAATCACCACTAATATAAAAGCATAATAAAATATATCCTATCAATGATATATACAATTTGCAATTGTATAGTTCTTTTTTTAATTCAACTCCTACAATCCTAAATACATTTTTCATAAAACACTACCCCTTACTTTCCTGCAAAAGAGGTAAGATTTCTTGCATCTACATAAAGACGTTCTATTGTTACCATCTCCGAATTTACTCCCTCTTTTTCACTTACTGTTGTTGTTTCCTTTTTACAAACATAAGTAGGCACTATTTTAAATTCGTCCTGTGTTATATAATATCTTGCAATATACTGTAATGATATATCTGAAATCTTTATTCCACGAGTGACACCTGAACTATACTGATAATTAGTCTTTAAATAATCCATTAAATCATTAATACTATGAATACCCTCCGCTGGTTCTTCGTCAGATATATCATATAAACCACTCACTCCAAAATAATAAAGACCATTTCTTCCTATAACAGCGGTAATTTTTGACTCTACGGAATCTCCTGTGCCTGAAGATGTATTGTAAGCTGGTAACTCTACTCCATTAATCTTTAATGGGGCAATTATTATGTAGGCTTCATCATCGTCTGTTAATAGTGGCTTCATATTTTCATATTTATCCATTAAAAGATATTCATTTCCGTCTGCTATATAAGCATTAGCACTATCCTTATCAAAAGCATACACATCAATATTATCAGAGGCATCAACACCTGTTTCATCACATAATTTTTTAAAATATGCAACTGCTTCTTCCTTGTCTATTCCTTCTATACTATCTAAAGGATATATACTATGAAGTTTCTTTGAATCCAAAGCACCTTTTTTACCTGTTAAAAAGGAAGTATACTGAATTTGTTTTCTTTTTGCTGTATCATAAACTATTGAACCATTATGACAATAAACTACCGCATCTGTATTATCTGACTTATATGTATAGTACATACTTTTCTGTTTATCTCCCGCACTTTCTCTTTTTGAGTCTAAATAAGCACTATCGTCTAATAAAACATGACCTAGTCTATCCGCTTCATCATCGTCTATATTTTTTAAAGTTGCTGTATACTCTTTCCATTCTGTATTATTATTCGTTCCTGAGATATAAGCATCTATATATACAGTATCTTCTACAAGAGTGCCTTTTACATGATTATTTTCAATAACAACACCATCTGCTGATTGCTTTTCCCAAGAAATTGTGCCATCTGGAACAGCACTACACCCTGAGAATATCAATG
The DNA here is from genome assembly GCA_900551945.1 of uncultured Eubacterium sp. Lineage (GTDB taxonomy): Bacteria > Bacillota > Clostridia > Lachnospirales > Lachnospiraceae > Lachnospira. Next base: position 5,110 of record URYE01000112.1, read on the forward strand.
TAGCCATTACCATACTACCTGCTATAATTCTTCTGTTCATCAAATCTTCCTCCCTTTAACGTATTTCATTACTTACGCCTGCTCTTAAATAACGTGAGTTCGACAAATAAAAAAGCCCATAAATATATTTCTTATGGTATAAT
>URYE01000113.1 GCA_900551945.1 uncultured Eubacterium sp.
ATATCATTCATTCTTCTATATACAATGGCTCTTTCATTGTCCCAAGACTTAAATACTGCCTTAACAGCTTCTATAAGCTGTATCTTAGGGTCTTGTGGGAAATCTTCACCATTCATATTGTCTTTATATACTTTCTTAAACTTTTCAACGAGATTTTTCATATCTTCTGCTGTAAGTTCTGTATCATACTTTACACCCTTCTCAGCTTTCACGTCATCAATAATGCTTTCAAAGAATGACTTTGGAACTTCCATTACAACATCTGAAAACATCTGAATAAATCTTCTATATGAATCATAAGCAAATCTTTCGTTACCCGTCTTTAACGCAAATCCCTTAACTGATTCATCATTCAAGCCTAAGTTAAGAATTGTGTCCATCATACCAGGCATAGAAGCTCTTGCTCCTGAACGTACAGATACAAGTAATGGATTACTTGTATCACCAAACTTCTTATCATTTACCTGCTCAAGCCAACTTAAGGCTTCAAATATCTGAGCTTGTATCTCATCTGTAATCTTCTTTCCACTTTTATAATAATCTGTACACGCCTCTGTTGTTACTGTAAATCCTTGTGGAATTGGCATTCCTAAAACTGTCATTTCAGCAAGGTTTGCACCTTTTCCTCCCAAAAGCGCTCTCATGTCTGCATTTCCTTCATTAAACTTATACACCCATTTAGTCATAACTAGAAGTCCTCCGTTAATCAATTTTTTATTTGTTAAAATTATAACACAATTTATTGAATACTGCAACAAATTGTTTATATTATAATGTAATTTTATTACTTTTATGTGAATTTTTCCAGTTTTTTTTATTTTTTAATAAAAATATTCATTTCAAGCACAAATTAACAATAAATATTGGGTTTTTATCATGTATACGGCATACTTTACAAATGGACTTAAATGTGGCATTATATTTAAGGAAATCTATGATAAACTCGATTTTTAGTTTATCAAATTATTGCGACAATCGCTAATGTCTTGTGTAAGCACAAACTTCGTCTAATTGTTCGCATAAATAAATAACAGACAGATATGTATATTATATGCAGAAAGGTGTTTTAATATGAATAATTTACCAAAAGACCCTGTAATGTTACTTAGCTTTACTAATACTCAATTAAGAGATAATTTTGCTAACCTTGAAGAATTTTGCAAGGCTTATATTGTTAATGAAAATGATATTGTAAATACACTAAAGAATATTGATTATGAATATGATAAAAGTGTTAATCAATTCATTTAAGATTATCACTACTATTTTAGTTTATACAAAGAATTTGTATTCTTTCTAATACAATGATAAGAAATACATCCCACTAGTTTCTCAAGTTATTACGGTAGCTGTCAATGTCTTGTGCAATCACTTACTTTGACTTGTTGTTCGCATAAATTAAGTCCCACACTTATTTATCATAATAGAAGTGTGGGACTTTTATAGTTTTAAAAATAATAATATCAACTATTTTCGTGACTTTCAGCCCCACAGCAAGTTATGAAGTTTTTCACCACTTATTTATAACTTATTTTGTTTCTATAAAAAACTCTTTTGCAATATTTTCTAATTGCCTTTTTATTTGTGGAAATGGTTGATTTAAGTCGAGTGTCTTTACCCATATCGTATTGCCACTCATTAGATACTTATTATCTGGCGTTATCTGCTCTTGTGTTTTGGCATAAAGAAGCATACCTGCAACATCTCCCGTATTATCTTTGTCAAGATTTTTTACATAAGCAAATATCTGATAGAGATTATCTGAATGTATAGTATTTGTATTATAATTAGTTTGAAATGTATGCTCATAGTATTTCGCATCTATTATCAATGTCTTATTATTATATTTTAGTGTAATATCTGTAATCATCTTAGGAAGAAATTGTATTACTCCATCATCTGTATTCCACTGTATCCTATCTGGATTAGCATTGTATTCAGGGTGATGGTATCTATAATATTCTAAGATGAACTTTTCATAAATGCTGTGCATTGCTCTTTCATCAATAAAAGTCGCTAATTTTATATCACCTTTATCAGTTGACAATATAAGCCCCGTAAGTACTAAATAACATATATTTATTAACATCTTATAATTTTGATTATTTCTTTGGTATCTTATGTTTTGCCATTGTATTTTATTTATATCAATATTATCTATACTATTAAAAAACACAAGATTTTTTTTCAAAATTACCTTGTGTTTTGCTTTTACTGTATCTTGTTTTATTAAAATTTGCATTGTAGCTTTTAAGATTTGATTTAGTAAATTATTTTCTGACAGCTCATCATATTCGCAAGCTAATTTATTACTGCATTGTACCCTATCTTTAACAGTCCCATAAATGTCTAGCTTTCCCCTAAGTACTGACAAGCTTTCTGATTTTCCTATATACTCTTTATGCAAACCATGCTTTAACTGACTTGCAACGCCTTTTCCCAATATTGCAGAAAACATATCATGTATATTTTCAAAATCTTCTGTCTGTATCATGTCATAGTTAGCTTGATTTAACGTGTGAAATGAGTATGCAAGCATATAGTATATATTTTTTATTAAAATGCCCTTGTCATTAATCATTATCTAGCACTCCCATTAAAATGTCTTTCCATTTCAGCAATTTACTAGGCTCGTCAAACCAATACTCCTCTAGCATAGGAATAATATCATACTCCACCACAGCCCTTAACCACTCACAGCTATATTTTTCTTGATTACAAAAATAACTATGACCAATTAAAAAGCCTTTTCCAAGTGACGGGTCATTTAAAATCTCTTGATTTAACTCTTTTATTTTTTCAATTAATTCTTCAAATGTAGTATCATTAAACTCTTGTATATAATTTTGAAACATTTCCGAATTAAAGGCTGGCTCTATTTCAAAAAAACTAAATCTTCGTCTTAACGCATAATCAATTAATGAAAGGCTTCTATCTGCGGTATTCATCATACCTATTATATAGATATTTTCTGGCACAGAAAATGGTAATCCATTATAAGCCAATGTCAATGCTTTTCCCCTGTAGTCTTTTTCAATCAACATAAGCAATTCACCAAATATCTTACTCATATTTCCCCTATTGATTTCGTCAATTATAAAGAAATAATCCAAATTGGGATTACCTTCTGCTTTTTTACAAAAATTATAAAAAATACCATTTTTAAGTTCAAACTCACCATTGCCATTAGGCTTATAACCCATAATAAAGTCTTCATAAGAATAGTTTTGATGAAATTGTATCAGCTCAACCCTTGAACTATCTTTAACTCCCATAATAGAATATGCCAGTCTTTTTGCGATAAATGTCTTGCCAACACCCGGCGCACCTTGTAAAATTATATTTTTCTTATTAAGCAAAAGTCCCTTTAATGCTTCATATTTTCTAGGACTCATATAGACTTCTGATAAAAAGTCTTCCTTATTATAATAGTATTCTTTTATAACATTTTTTTCGTTGCTATTGTGTTGTGCTATAATATTTATAATTACATCATACTCACCCTTTGTAAGTCCGAAAATATATCCTTGTTGATTTACAAAGTATTCCATCTTTTCAAGCTCTGGTGTAGCTTTTAATATTTCACAATCAATAGGCGTATCAATATCATTTTCTTCAAAATAAAGTGTCTGTCTGCCATTTTTATTTTTATTAACTAACTCTGCTAACCCAACTACTTGATTTATAGGGCTAGGAACATAAATAATTAACTTATCTCCTGCCTTTGCGTCAAGAAAATTCTGAAATTGCGTTGCTTTGTCACCACTATTATTATACTCAATATAATTTTCCCAATCATAATCGTCAACATTTTCTGGACTCCAAAACTTAGGATTCATATTAAGCCACCAGTAATTGATATTATTTTGACAATTATTTGTATATAGATTAACCTTCGAAAAATCATAATCTTTTAATGCTTCTGCTAACTTTGGCTTTAACTTCCAAATAAAAGTGCCATCTTTTTTGTTAGCATTTTGACCAGTAAAAAGAACAGGCCAATATTTCTTTTTGCCGTCAAACTCCAATCCAAATACTTTGTAACCTGTTTTATTTACAATGCGCTTGGCTAGTGAGGTTGCAACATTGTTATAAAAATTATAACTTTCTCCATACTTTACCGACAACTGCTTACAACTTGCCATTCCGCCATAGTCTACCATTCTATAAAGTAGTTCTAGGCTATGCTTATCAAATATTTCTTTATCTTTAAAAAGCTCTTTCCACTGTTTTACTGTAATATTAGACTTAACATTTCCACCAATCCAGTTATTCTTTTTGACATTAGTCATCAACGCACCTCTCTGTGTATATTAAATTTTATCTATCAAATAAATATTTTTCACATTATATATAATATGAATTACGTTTTATTATCTATATTTTATTATTTAATACCTTATTATTCAACCAAAAACTTTTTTCTATTTTGGAATTACAATATAGTATATAAACAATAAATGCACTATAAAAAACAATGAGCTATATTCATATGACAATATCGAACATTTTTATTCGATAATGGCATACTATATAGCCCATTGTTCTTTTTCTAATATATGTGCTTATATACAGCTAAGAGCTTCAAAAACTAAATATGCAAAAACTCACATTATTAATTAGCTCCACTTACTGCCTTTGCTTCAAGTTTGTCACCATCAACGTCAATAAGAATATCATCACCAACATTGATATCGCCCTTTAATATAAGTTTGGCAGCAAGAGTTTCTACTGTCTTTTGAACGTATCTCTTAAGTGGTCTTGCACCGTACATTGGGTCGAAACCGTTGTCAACTATATACTTTTTAGCTGTGTCTGTAAGTTTAACTTTAAGCTCCTTATCAGCAAGTCTTCTGTTGACATCTTTTATAAGAAGGTCAACAATTCTTTCAATGTTATCCTTTGTTAAAGGCTTAAACATAATGATTTCATCGAGTCGGTTAAGAAATTCTGGTCTAAAGTGAGCCTTTAAGTCATTCATAACCATTTCTTCTGCTTCTGGCTTAATGCTACCATTTTCATTAATACCTTCTAACAAATAAGAAGAACCGATGTTACTTGTCATAATAATGATAGTGTTTTTAAAATCTACTGTTCTACCTTGTGAGTCAGTAATTCTACCGTCATCAAGCACCTGTAAAAGTACATTAAATACATC
>URYE01000114.1 GCA_900551945.1 uncultured Eubacterium sp.
ATTATAGATAATAGTAATAATGGAATGCGTATGGCAGATGCAGTTGGGGTGGTGCAAAAAGTTATGATGTCAGTTGTTAGCATAACAGCACCAATTTTTATTATTGCAGTAGTTATTTCATTTATATGTAATGCGTTGCAACAAAAGTGGATGGTTACAGCAGAGCCATTAAAGCCAAAGTTTAGTAAACTCAATCCATTAAATGGTTTTAAAAGAATATTTTCTTTTAAACAGTTGTTTGAGTTGTTAAAATCAATAGCGATGCTTTTAATAATAGGTGTAATGGCATATGTAACAATAAAGGATAAAGTTAATGTGCTTCTTACTTTTTATGATATTTCATTAAATACAGCATTGTCAACAATAGGAGATATAATTGTTGATTTGGGAATAAAAATAAGTGCAGTATTCTTAATAGTTGGTTTTGTTGATTTGTTTTATCAAAAATTTAAGTTTAAGAATGATAACATGATGACAAAACAAGAAGTCAAAGATGAATATAAAAATACAGAAGGTGACCCACAAGTTAAAGGTCAGATTAAGAGAAAAATGGCTGAAATATCGAGAAGAAGAATGATGGAACAGTTGCCAGAGGCAGATGTAGTCATAACTAACCCAACGCATTTTGCAGTTGCGCTTAAGTATGAACCCGACTCAGGAAAAGCTCCTATAGTTATAGCCAAAGGTGCAGATTATCTTGCATTTCAAATAAAAGACAAGGCAAGAGAGTGTAACATTGAGATAGTGGAGAACAAGCCATTAGCCAGAATGTTATATCACAATGTAGATATAGGCATGGAAATTCCGCCAGAACTTTATCAAGTTGTTGCAGAAATCCTTGCAAAGATTTTACAACCTAAGTTTTAAGATATTCAAGCACATTTAATTTGAATTAATAATAGAAAGCTAATAACATTATAAATAGTTTTATTATTAATGTTATTTTTTATAAAAACACAACATTTTTTTTGCACATTACGTTAAAAAATGTTACAATAAATAAGATACATATAGATTATGAAAGGGGAAACTAAGTAATGAAAATAAAAAAGAATGATTTATTCATGGGAATATACCTTCTTTCAGCGGTATTATTTTTCATTATTTCAATCCCATCATGGTTATTGGATATACTGCTTGCATTTAATATTGGTGTGGCAATGGTTGTCTTATTTAATGCTTTGTTTGCAAAAGAAGTACTTGATATGGCTTCGTTTCCTACATTGCTGTTATTTACAACTATTTTTAGAATATCACTTAATGTTTCTTCAACCAAACTTATATTAAGAGATGGTGATGCAGGTGAAGTTGTCAATACTTTTGGTGAATTTGTTGGCGGTGGTAATCTTGTAATAGGTATAATTATATTTATCGTGTTGATTATCATTCAGTTTATTGTTATAAACAAAGGTTCTGAAAGAGTTGCCGAAGTAACAGCTAGATTTACACTTGATGCTATGGCTGGTAAGCAGATGGCTATTGACTCAGACCTTAATACAGGTGCTATTACAGATAAAGAAGCACAGATAAAAAGACAGAAGCTCCAAAAAGAGAACAGTTTCTTTGGTTCAATGGACGGTGCTACTAAGTATGTAAAGGGAGATGCAACAGCAGGTCTTATAATTACAGGTATTAATATCGTGGGTGGTATTATCATGGGTATGGTATATGGTGGACTTGATATAACAGAAGCTCTACAAAAGTATACTATCCTTACAATCGGTGATGGCCTTTGTAGCCAGATACCTTCATTACTTATATCACTTTCAACTGGTATATTAGTTACTAAGGCTTCAAGTGATGGAGAACTTGGTGATGAGATGGTAGGACAGCTCTTATCAATTGATAAGGTTCTTCTTATGGTAGGTGCAGCAATGTCACTTCTTGGTGTTATTACACCGTTACCTTGGTATATATTCGTTCCTTTTGGTGTTGCTTTAATAGTATATAGCAGAAAAGTTGGCAAGAAGAACGATATTGAAGCTATTGAAGAAGAAGTGGAAGCAGAAGAAACAGAGGCTCAAGAGATACGAAAGCCAGAAAATGTTGTTTCTTTGCTTAATGTTGACCCGATTGAATTGGAATTTGGTTATGGTATTATCCCACTTGCCGATGTCAATCAAGGTGGTGACCTTCTTGATAGAGTTGTAATGATAAGACGACAAGTTGCGTTAGAGCTTGGTGCAGTTGTTCCTATTATTCGTCTTAGAGATAATATTCAGCTTAATCCTAATCAGTATATAATTAAGATAAAGGGTATTCAAGTAAGCGAGGGTGAAATTTTATTTGACCACTATATGGCTATGAACCCGGGTTATGTAGAAGAGGAAATTACAGGTATTCCTACATTTGAACCATCTTTCCATCTTCCAGCAATATGGATAACTGAAAGTCAAAGGGAAAGAGCAGAATCACTTGGTTATACAGTAGTTGACCCACCTTCAATTATTGCAACACATCTTACAGAAGTAATTAGACAGCATATTGCTGAACTTCTTACAAGACAAGATGTACAGAACCTTATCAACAATATCAAGGATAATAATACAGCACTTATTGAAGAACTTGTTCCAAAGCTTCTTGGTGTTGGTGATATTCAAAAAGTACTTCAAAATTTATTATCAGAGGGCATTTCAATAAGAGACCTTGTTACAATTTTTGAAACACTTGCTGACCATGCAACAGTTACAAGAGATACTGATATTTTAACAGAATATGTTCGTCAGAGTCTTAAGAGAGCTATATCAGGTAAGTACTTCTCACCAAATGAAGTTACTAATGTAGTTACACTTGACCCAGCTATTGAACAAGATATTATGGGGGCAGTTAAGAATACAGAGCAAGGCTCATACCTTACATTAGACCCAGAAGAGACTAATAAGATAGTTAAGTCATTAGGTGAAGAACTTAAAAAACTTGAAGATTTAGGTAAGAACCCAATAGTTATAACTTCACCTATAGTAAGACTTTATTTTAAAAAGCTTGTTAGTGATTACTTTAAAGATGTTATAGTTGTTTCATATAATGAAGTAGAATCAAATGTAGAATTACAATCAGTAGGGATGGTGACAGTATAAGATGATAGTTAAGAGATTTCAAGCACCTACAGAAACCGAAGCAATATTAAAGGCTAAGGATGAACTTGGAAGCAACGCAGTGGTGCTTAATGTAAAGACTTTAAAGCAACGAGGAGTATTTCGACTATTTAAGAAAGATGTTGTTGAAGTAACAGCAGCTTTAGAGGAAAATGAATTTGTTGATGCAATAAATAGTAAAAAGCCTGTAGCCAATAAGGGAAATGTTCAGACAATCAACAGAAATATGGTGTCTTCTTCAACAGCAATGCCACGACTTGATGAAGAAAGTAATTTTAATAATTCATTTTCAAGTAGTAGAGGAGGTATTAATCTTGTAGCTGATGATAATGCAAGAGGTAGTGCAGATACGTCAGCTATTGAACAAAAATTAGACTCGTTACAGTCAATGTTAAAACAGCAAATGGATAAAACACCATATCCTACACAGCAACAAAGACAAGTACATAGTTATCAACAAGATATGCAAAATGATATGATGTATGGTAAAATGGATAATAGACAAGATACAACTCAAGCAGTTGTAAAAGAAAGAGAAAGTGCTAATTATAAGTATTTACAGCTTATATATAAGAAAATGATTGACAGCGATGTTGCTCCTGAATATGCAGATGAAATTATTGGTGATATAGAAAGCTCGATGAAAAAAGAGTCTAATATTGATAGTATTTTATCAGCCGTATATCAAAAGATTGTATTAAAGTTAGGGCAGACTAAGGCTATACAGTTATCTGATAAGCCAACTATTGCTATGTTTATAGGGCCTACAGGAGTAGGTAAGACTACAACAATTGCTAAGATTGCATCAGCCTTTAAGTTAGAAAAGAACATAAAGGTTGCGTTTATTACATCTGACACATATAGAATTGCGGCTGTTGAACAACTTAACACTTATGCTTCAATTATAGATTGTCCTGTAAGTGTTGTATATACTAATGATGAAATGCTTGAATGTATTGAAAGATATAGGAATTATGACCTTATCATGGTAGATACAGCAGGAAGGTCACATAAAGCGGATGCTCAGATGGAAGAACTTGAAGATTTAATTGGTATTTTAAATCAAAAGAAAGACGAATTTAATCTTGACCTTTATCTTACTCTTAGTGTTACTACTAAATATCAAGATTTAAAGAGCATATGTAATAGATACAGGCATATAAGTAATTGGGGACTTGTTTTTACAAAACTAGACGAAACGTGTGTGCTTGGTAATATGTTTAACATTAAGCTTTATACTGGCGCTCCATTATCTTATACAACATCAGGACAGAATGTTCCTAATGATATTGAATTGATAGATAAGCAGGCGTTAGCAAAGCATTTACTTGGAGGAAGCATTTAATGGACCAGGCGGAGAATTTACGAAATATTATAAAAAAACAGAATGTTAAACCTGTTAAAAATTCAAGGGTGATAGCAGTAACAAGTGGTAAAGGAGGTGTGGGTAAATCAAGTACATCAATTAATCTTGCGCTTCAATTTAAAAGGCTTGGCAAAAAGGTGGTTATTCTTGATGCTGACTTTGGTATGGCTAATATAGAAGTAATGTTTGGAGTTATACCTAAATATAACTTAAGTGATTTGCTTTTTAAAGAAAAAGAAATTAAAGATATAGTGTGTGAAGGCCCAGAGGGAGTTCAGTTTATTTCTGGAGGTTCTGGTATTGCCAAACTTGTTAATCTTGATAATGAACAGATTAGACGACTTGTCAATAAGATGGGTGACCTTGAAGATATAGCAGATGTAATAATAATTGATACTGGTGCTGGAATTGCTCCGAGTGTTATGGAGTTCCTTGTGGCAAGCCC
>URYE01000115.1 GCA_900551945.1 uncultured Eubacterium sp.
CAAGCTCATCTATTTCATCAACTGGTACTCCAAGATGATATAACCACTCTGCTGTGATTTCTTCACCAGTACACTCCTTCATAGGCTTCTTAATATAATCGCCATCTACATCTGTAAATAAGCTGTATACCCATACACATACTTCGTCTTTTTTCTGTTCCTTAAACTGTCCCTGTCTGTTAATTGTCCAGCTAAGAAGCCAGCTAGAGTCTTTACAACTTACAATACCACCTGTAACAACCTTTCCTGTTCTAGGGTCTCTCTTACATATCTTCTTAATGTAAGAAATAATTGTTTCATCACTTGTTGTAACTGTTGCTGACTCCCAATTTGTCTTTTCAATATCTGAACAGAACTTCTCTGGATGACCAAATGAGTCATCTTGCTTTGCAATATTCTTCCATAAACTCCAACAACCACTTGTTCTTACTTCTGCATCACCTACTGGTGCATGAGTATGGTCACCGTAAATTGTACCTTCTGTACAACTTCCGTTTGTAACAAATACAAGGTCATTTTCTGTAAGACTAATTTCCTTTTCTTTACCATCCACTGTACACTCAATTGTCTTAGCAATCTTCTTACCATCTTTAAATTCAAACACAACATTTGTTACCTGTGTATTGAACTGGAACTTAACTCCTGCTGCTTCAAGATATTTTTGCATAGGAAGAATAAGTGACTCATACTGATTGTACTTAGTAAATTTAAGTGCTGAGAAATCAGGAAGACCTCCAATGTGATGTATAAATCTTTGGAAATATAACTTCATTTCAAGTGCGCTATGCCAGTTCTCAAACGCAAACATAGTTCTCCAATATAACCAAAAATCTGAATCAAATACTTCATCGTCAAATACATCTTCAATTGTCTTGTCATAAAGGTCTTCGTCCTTTGTAAAGAACAACTTCATTATCTCCATACAACCCTTTTGGCTTAAGTTAAACTTGCCATCTGTATGAGCATCTTCACCTCTAAATTCTGTTGCTCTACAAAGTGAATAGTTAGGGTCGTGCTTATTTAACCAGTAATATTCATCAAGTACTGACGCACCTTCTGTTTCAAGTGATGGAATACTTCTAAATAAATCCCATAAACACTCAAAATGATTTTCCATCTCACGACCACCACGCATTATATATCCTCTTGTTGGGTCGTTAATACCGTCACAAGCTCCGCCTGCGATATCCATAGCTTCTAAGATATGAATATGGTCGCCTTTCATCTGACCATCTCTTACAAGGAAACAAGCTGCTGCAAGAGAAGCAAGTCCACTACCTACAAGATATGCACTCTTTTCATCAACACCTTCTGGCTTTTCAGGTCTTGCAAATGCTTCATAATTACCATTTGAGTAATATATACCTTTGCTATTCTTTTCGTTTTTTCCTCTTTCAGTATTTCTAAATTCTTCATGCTCTTTTGCTTGAATTTTTCTAGTTTTCTTTTTCTGTTCTTTTGTTTTAGCTGATACAGCCGCAACACCTGCACCAATAGCAAGCACTGACGCAGCACCTAATTTCAATGATTTCTTTGACATATTATTACCGCCTTTCTATAAGTTATTATATATATTTTAGCAATAAATATTTAATTTTCAAACATTTTTCTAAATATAATATCAATCTACCATTTTTTGTAATATAAATAGCTGTTTTCAATTTAATATATTTATTATACCACTTTTTCTGTCAAATAAAATGGTCAAAAAAAGGATAGTGTCCTAAATTCCAACACTATCCCTAAAATGTCTGATTTTATTATATTAAACTTCCATATTTGTATTTTAATAAACTCCCGTAAGATATCAGTAGTATATATACTACTGATATCTTCAACACCTAGTATATTTTACTATACATTATTTTTTTCACAAGTCTGTATCATCATATCTATAGTTGCTTCAAAGGAGTCGGAAGTTCTTTTAATTAAGTCTACGTTATATGGTGGCATTCCTTCTTCAATCCATTTTGAAGTCACTCCAACTATCGCATAGCTGTAAAAACTTGTAATAAATCGTATATCACCATCTGTAAGATTGCGGTTCTTAACATTTTTCTCTACAAACTTTCTTACAAGAATATTGGAAATCTCATCAATATAATTAACAACAATTTCTTTATTTTTTGAATTATAAAGATGTATAATAGCACTTCTATGTTCTATTATAATTGAAGCTGCTCTGTTATATGTTTCGTAAAATGTCAATTCTTCTTCAAGCTGTAACATATTTTGTGTTTCATCTCTAAATATGCTATCAATAACATCATATATATCTTTAAAATAATAATAAAAGGTATTTCTATTAATCTCACATTTTTCACAAATATCTTTTACTGTTATTTTATCAATATTCTTTACTTTCAAAATATCCAGAAAACAATCCATAATGGCTTTTCTTGTAAACTTTGCCATACTTACACCGCCTTACGCAACCTTTTGTAATTACGCATCATACTTTTGAAGAAGTCCAACTCCTAATGGATATGGACCTGTGTGAACTCCTACTGTTGCACCTATCTGATATATGTCTATTGATTTTATATCTGAATATTCTTTTACAGATTCCAACACTCTATCTCTAAAGGCAACTGCTTCTTCATAATCGTAACCATAACCTACAACTATCTCATATTTATTAGCATCAAGATTATTCTTTACAAAATGCTCCTTTATCTGTACAAGTAGCTTATCAATTGACTTCTTTCTGCTTCTTGCAACTCCACTTGAAAATATTTCTCCATCTTTCATAAGTATCATTGGCTTAATTCCTAGCATATTAACAGCTCCGCCTAAAACTTTACCAACTCTGCCACCATGAATAAGATAATCCATATTTCCAATTGTAAATATTATTCTTCCTGTTGACTTTATTCGCTCTAAGTTCTTTACATTTTCTTCAAAAGAAACGCCATCAGCTTTCATTCTTGCTGCTTCTCTTACAAATATACCTTCTTCTACTGTATTAAGAGTTGAGTCTATAACTTCAATTATAGCTTCTGGATAATCTTCCATAAGCATATTTTTTGCATTAACTGCTGAATTGTAAGAGCCACTAAACTTTGTTGTTATACATATACAAAGCACAGCTTCTCCAGCTTTTATAACAGGCTCAAATACATCTATATAATCTTGAACAGATGGCATTGATGTTTTTGGAAATACTGTTGAATTATCAACCATTTCTTTATAAAATTCTCTTATACCAACTTCTTCTCCCTCTTTTTTATAAGTGCTTTCGTCAAATGAAACATAAAAAGGTACTATCTTTACACCAATCTTATCTGCATTTTCTCCATAAAGGTCACACGCCCCATCTGCAATTATCTTATACTCCATAAAACTATCCTCATTCCTAAGTTACTTTTTATTACTTAATAAGATTAAATTCTACATTATGTAGTTTTTAATACTACTTTATAGATAGTACTATATTTTGAAATAAAAAGCTAGATATATTTTAACTTTTTCTAAGCTTTCATAAAAATACTTTCGTTTGTCATAGGCAAAAACTCACTACCGTTAGGTGATAGTGAGCTGACAAACAACACAAAGAAATACCCTTTTTACTGAACATTTTTTCCAGTAAAAAGGGTATATATCTTACTTAATAATATTAATATTATACTTCTGCGTAAAGTTTCTCCATAAAATCTCTTGTTGCAATAGCATTTTCTGGAACAGTATTTTCAAGTGTACAGTGTACATAAGGCTTATACTGTTTAATCTTCTTAAGAAGAAGTGGGTAGTTAAGTCCACCTGTTCCTGCTGCAATTGATTTTAAGTCATCTCCCTCAACAACAAAATCTTTACAGTGAACAACAGCAATCTCATCTCTTAACAAATCAAAAGCTTGTTCAATTATTTCATCTTGTCTGTCAATATTTCCTGGATATAATACATTTACAGGGTCAAATATTATCTGTAAGTTAGGTGAGTCAATTGCGTCTAATACCTTTCTTGCTCTTTCGATAGTACATACTATATGCTTCCATACAGGCTCAATTGCTATAATTACGCCAAATTGCTCTGCATACTTAACAATAGGCTTTAAGTTTTCAATAAAAAGATTAAGTGCTTCTTCTGTATGGTTAGCTGGCTCATACTTATATTCTTCATTAACTGCACCTGTTTCTGTACCGACAACACCACAACCAAGAATACTTGCAAATCTTATATTTGCTTTGTACTTTTCAACTATCTTCTTGTGCTGTTCTGGGTTAGGATTGCATAAGTTAAGGTAGCAGCCTAAAACTGCAACATCAACTTTGTTTTCAATACAAAGCTCTCTCATGTGCATTGCAAGCCCCGGAGTCATTGTACATATATCTGGTGTAAACTCCTTAATTGACTTTGTAAGCGCTATGTGCATACACTTAAAACCCATATTATGTATGTTTGGAATTAACTCATCAAGTGGTGCATATTTTGTGTCATGTGCTCTAATACCTAATCTCATTTAAAACCTCATTTCTGCGTATCTTACGCTCTTAATACTATTTTTGCAAAACACCGCTTTGCTATAAAAATTTTACTACTAATATTTTATATAGTCAATTATGACTACTCTTTAATTTTTTTATTTTTCTTATACTGACTACTCTCCACAGCAAGCTGTGGAGGTTCTAACTGATGATATTCTGCAGTA
>URYE01000116.1 GCA_900551945.1 uncultured Eubacterium sp.
TGCTCAAAAATATGGTAATCTGTGTGTAGTTGGTGACGATGACCAGTCAATCTATAAATTCAGAGGAGCTAACATAGGGAATATCCTTAACTTTGAAACAGAATTTCCGGGAGCAAAGGTTATAAAGCTTGAGCAGAATTACCGTTCAACACAGACAATTTTAAATGCTGCTAATGAAGTAATTAAAAATAATATAGGCAGAAAACAAAAGTCACTCTGGACTGCTAATGGAGAGGGTGATAAGATTAATTTCAACATATATAATGATGGCTACAAAGAAGCAGAAGGCGTTGTAAATAGTATATGTGACAATATAAGAGATGGCTGGAATTATGATGATATAGCAATTCTTTACAGAACTAATGCTCAGTCACGACTTCTTGAAGAAAAGCTTATCGAAAAGAATGTGCCATATAGAATTTACGGCGGGATTAATTTCTACCAAAGAAAAGAAATTAAAGATATTCTTGCATATTTAAAGACGATTGATAATGGTATGGATGGTCAAGCTGTAAAGCGAATTATAAATGTTCCAAAACGTGGCATAGGTTCTACAACGATTAATAGAATACAAGAATTTGCAGATATTAATAACATGACATTTTGGGACGCATTGTGTAATGCTGATGAGATACCAAATATAGGCAGGTCATATAGCAAATTAGAGCCATTTATTACAATGATAGCAGGCTTTAAGGCAAAGAAGCAATTTATGTCAATAAAAGAGCTTACAGAAGCAATTTTAAGAGATACAGGTTACATTGAAGCACTTGCAGAAAGTGAAACAAAGGAAGAAGTAGAAGCACGACAAGAAAATATTGATGAATTTATCAATAAGATTGTAAGTTATGAGCAGAAGTTCTATGAAGAAAATAGTAATTCTTCTGAAAATGATGACACACAGCAAAGTAATTCTATGGATAATGTTAATAATTTAACAGAAGATTTAACAACTGTAAGCAGACAAGAAAAGCCGACTTTAAGTGGTTTCCTTGAAGAAGTTGCGTTAATTGCCGATATTGACAATCTTGACCAGTCAGCCAAGCAAGTTATGCTTATGACACTTCACAGTGCAAAGGGACTTGAATTTCCTATTGTATATATGACGGGGCTTGAAGATGGGCTATTTCCGGGGTATATGAGCATAGTGAGTGAAGACCCGACAGACCTTGAAGAAGAACGAAGACTTTGTTATGTTGGTATAACAAGAGCGCAAAAAGAGCTTAATATAAGTAGTGCCAAGATGAGAATGGTTCATGGTGAAACACAGATGAATAAGGTGTCAAGATTTGTAAAAGAGATACCAGAAAAGTATCTTTACATTGAAAATCACTGTGACAAGAAAGGAAATAATTCTTTTGGAGAAGAAAATATTTCTCAATCATCAAGATTTGACTTTAGAGCAAGTGCAAGAGCTGCGCTTAAGATGTATGGAAGTGGAAATACTTCAGATTATAAGAGTGCAAAACGTGTAGCGATAGATGGTAATTCAGGCAATAGCATGGGTTCTACATCTTATGGTAAGCCATCATATGCAAGGACAACTACTAATTATGGTGGTGTTAAAGGTAGTACGTCTTACAGCACTAAAAGTTCTTATAGTTCAGCAAGCACTATCAGAAATACAGCAAATGCAGTTCCGAATAAAAAAGTTGGTTTTGGGAAAGAATTTCCAATGGATATATTTGATATTAAAAAGCCAGCAAAAGCAGTTGAAGTTAGTAACAGCGAACTAGGCTATGAAGTTGGTGATACTGTAGTGCATGAACTTTTTGGTATAGGAAAGGTGAAGTTAATAGAACCATCACCAAGAGATTATAAAGTTACTGTAGAATTTGAGAATGATAACTTTGGAACAAAAAAAATGCTTGCAGGCTTTGCAAAATTAAAAAAACAGTAGCAAAACATAAATGCGTATGATATAATCAACTTATACATTTAGCAACGGAAAGGGGTCATAACATGAATAGAGATAAGATTGAAGAATTAATCGCATCAAGCAAGATTAATAGTTTAATTAATAAGAAAGAAGAAGAACCAAAGAAAACTACTAATTGGATTATAGTTGGTCTTGCAATAGTTGGAGCAGTAGCAGCAGTTGCCGCAATTGCTTACGGAGTTTACAGATATTTTACTCCAGATTATCTTGATGATTTCGATGACGACTTTGAAGACGATGATGACTTTGAAGAAGACGACTTTGAAGATGATTTTGAAGACGAAGAATAAGATACACATTAGTGTTTAATTGAGTTTCTGAGTTTGATGTTTATACCACTGACTGATACTTTCGGTCAGTGGTATTTGTTTGTAATTTATTTGAAAGGATATTTTTATGAAAAAAGGACAGATATATACAGGAAAAGTACAGTATGCAGATTTTCCAAATAAAGCTGTAGTTACAGTTAATTCAGATAATCCAGAAGATAACGGTAAAAAAGTTATAGTTAAAAACTCAATTCCGGGACAAACTGTAAGATTTATGGTTAATAAAAAACGTAAGGATAAATGTGAAGGAAGACTTCTTGAAGTATTAGAAAGTTCTTCAATAGAAACTAATGAAAAGTGTAAGCATTTTGGACAGTGTGGAGGTTGTGTTTATCAGTCAGTAGCATATGATAAACAGCTTGATATTAAGTGTGAGCAGATAAGAAAGATACTTACACAAGCTATAAGAGATGAGTTTGAATTTGAGGGAATAATAGGCAGTCCAGTATCAGAAGAATATAGAAATAAAATGGAATTTTCTTTTGGTGATGAAGTAAAAGACGGTGACCTTGCATTAGGACTTCATAAAAGAAATAGTATGTATGATATTGTAACTGTTGAAGGTTGTAAAATCGTAGATAGTGATTATAGAAAAATACTTGTATGTGTATATGAATATTTTAAGGATAAAAATGTGTCATACTATCACAAAATGCGACATGAAGGTTATTTAAGACATCTTCTTGTAAGAAAGGCAGTAAAGACTAAGCAAATTCTGGTAGATATTGTTACAAGTACACAGTTGGAATTTGATATGAGTGAACTTGCTGACAAACTTAAAGCATTAGAGCTTGATGGTGAGATAGTCGGATTTTTACATACATTTAACGATAGTATTGCAGATGTTGTAAAAAATGATAAGACTGATATTATCTTTGGCAGAGATTACATTGAAGAAGAACTGTTAGGATTGAGCTTTAAAATAACACCATTTTCATTTTTCCAGACTAACTCATTAGGTGCAGAAGTACTTTATTCTAAGGCAAGAGATTATATTGGAAGCACTAAAGACAAGGTTGTATTTGACTTATATAGTGGAACTGGTACAATTGCACAGATTATAGCACCAGTTGCTAAAAAAGTTATTGGTGTTGAAATTGTAGAAGAAGCGGTTGAAGCAGCAAAGGAAAATGCTAAGCTTAACGGGCTTGATAACTGTGAGTTTATAGCTGACGATGTGCTTAAGGCACTTGACAATATCAAGGAAAGACCAGACTTTATTATATTAGACCCACCAAGAGATGGAATTAATCCTAAGGCACTTGAAAAGATTATTAATTATGGTGTTGACAAGATGGTATATATCTCATGTAAACCAACTTCACTTGCGAGAGATTTGGAAATGCTTCAAGATAGGGGATATGTTGTGGAAAAAGGATGTTGTATAGATATGTTCCCAAACACAGTTCATTGTGAATCAATCGTGTTATTAAAACGTGTAAAATAAAAGATTATTAAATTAAATAAACTTAAAAGAACCATTTTACTGAAGTAGGAAAATGGTTCTTTCTTTAATATAGTTATGCTTGTATAATATTTCTTTTCACAAACAATAAATTTATATTCTTTTTGTATTAATATAAAATTAGTATTTATTATATATTTGACCACGATTACCATCATTAATTAATCCCCCATTCTTTTTTACAATCTTCAAGAGAGTATTCTTCTGTATTGTCAGGGTCATTGAGATATTCTTGATAGAGACTTTCACATAAAGCGTCATCGTTTTCATCGTCTGTAAGTTTACGGACATAGGCAATAATGTACTCTATTTTGTAATCTGGAAATTTATCAATTAATTCTAAAAGTTCTTCTTTTTTGCTCATAAAAATCCTCCTCATAAAAATATATATCTGTATTATATATTATTAATATAAAAAATGCAGTATAAAAAATCGCTCAAATGTTCCACATAAACGACCCAATATTCCTTGCGTGAAAAAAATGTCGATTTATGTCGTATAATATATATTATTTAACGTGAGTTCGACAAAAACACCTATGCAGAAATAGTAGTACCTAACTGTATAG
>URYE01000117.1 GCA_900551945.1 uncultured Eubacterium sp.
TGACCATTTATATAGTTTTCGCAAAACAAAAAATTAACTAGCACAATAGGTTAATTTAATTAGATTTTACTAACAAAAATTCAAAATGACCATTTTCATCATCATATTCTCCGACTTTCATGAAATAAATCTTTTCTTCTGATGAATATTCATAATATAATGATGTATTTGTTGCAACATTTGTAAGCAAATACTTTTGTGACTTTCCTATTCTTTCTATATGCCATCTATTATAATCATTCTTCTCATCATAATTCTGTGCAACAACTGTTTCTTTATCTGATGCTACAGCAATGCAAAGTCCTGTATTTTCATACATAATCGCATATTCATCACCTTGCACATACTTTATCTCAAATGTCTGATCTCCTCCTTGTGATATTTTTATAACTTGTACTAAAGCTCCTGGAATTTGAGAACCACCTATTACATCCATTTTAAATTGACTATCACCTGTTCTTACTTCATAAAACGCATCTCTTATAAGTATTCCATCTGTATGTATATCTACCAATCCTAAAATCACACCAAATACAACAATAATAAAAAGAACCTTGCATAAAATATTAATCCATATTTTTTTCATTATGCCTTTCTCCTTTCAAGTAACACATCTGGCTTTATTTTAGCAAAAAGCACATACCATATTGGGCAGTATGCTATCTCTATGAGATGATGCTCTGTAATTCCAAAAATAACTAAAACTATAAAAACTACTATCATATAGTCTTTACGATATTCTCTCATTTTTATATAACAAGAAAAATATATGTATGTAATTATTGATAAAAATACCCAACCATAACGAATTGCTATTCTTAAAAATGAGTTATCTAAGAAAAATGTATACCCTAATACTGATTGGTCTTCTAATACAATTGTTCCAAATGGTTGTATTCCATACTCAGCAAGTCCTTGATAACTTAACGATATTCTTCCTGATAACAAGGTATCAAACTTATTCCACACATCATTTGATGGGTCATAAAATGTAACACCTATAATACATATAACAGTAATTAAAAACATTAATACTGCTCCTATATTTATCACCTTGTACTTCGATAACTGTATATTAAAGACTCTAAATAACTTCACAATACATAATAATATACACAACACTGTTATACAAATAAAGTCATTTCTAGCTGCCGTCTGCTGATAGACAGCATAGCCAACTAATTCCATTATAATAATTTCAACAAATGTAAGTTTTTTCTCTCTTAATGAAACATATACAAGCTCAATAAATAATATATGTGCCGCAAAATCAGTAGGATATATACTTCCAAATGACCTTCTAATTCCTCGTTGACTCTCTCCAATTATATCAGGCACCATGCCCGTATATACTCCATAAAATGCAATAACTTGAATTATTACAGCTACACAAAGATAGCAGTATGCTATCTTCTTCCACTGAACATTCTTAGCACCAACTATAAGCATCGCAATATCAAACACTTCATCTTCACCAATATTACGACTTACTACAAATGCACATAATAACAATAATACTGACAAAATAATATCAAACCAAGACTCATACCCTTTATTAATAATTGTTATTATCATATTTAAAATAACATATACAAACAGTATCCACTTAATAACCTTATATGCACTATAAGTATAACTATTTTCAAGCATTGTTGTAAGAAGATAATACTTTATTAATATTACTGTAAATAAAAAAAGATAGGCGTACTGCATATAGTTGCTTATATCTCCTATTACTTTCTTAATATTATTCATATACTTTCTCCATTCTTTTTAATTTATACATTAAAATATTTTAATATTATCTTTACAAAATATTTAAGACAAACATAATTAGTATATAATTTTCTTAAACATAATTCAACTACTTTTTAAGTAATATTAAAATAAAAACAAATATAATTAACCTCATTTTTGTAAACAAGTTTTTATTATTTTACTTGCCTACAAAAATGAGGTTATAATCACAAAACAGTTCTTTTTATTCTACAAAGTCAACTACCCATCACCTAAAGGTAATGGGCTTGTAACTGCCCAGTCGTAGTAACGGCGTAAGCCTCCGACCTTTAACCCCAATAAGTATTACTACCTAAAGTGGCGTTACATCATAGGGTGGTTGACAACACCCTTTACAGTAGAGTTTACTCAGCTGTAACTGTACTAGGTACTTGACTTTCTTCAAGAAAGTTTATTCCCATACGGTACAGGTTCATAGCTCCAATACGGTCATCATTAGACTTATATCCACAATTCTTACAAGTAAACAGGTGTATTTTTTTATTACGATTAGATTTTTCAATGTGTCCACATATAGGACAACACTGACTTGTATAAGCAGGATTAACCTTAATTACAGTAGATTGTTTTTGTTTAGCCTTATAGATAAGTTTCTGTTCAAGGTCATAAAAAGACCATGATACAGATACATAGCGTTCTTTAGTTTTGACACGCTCAGTGGCATTTCTAATACTCGACAAGTCTTCAAGAACAAATAATGTATGCTTTGGGTTCTTCTCCACAAGTGCCTTCGATACACAATGATTAACATCTTGCATCCAACGGTTTTCTCGTGAACCAATAGCTTTTATTCTTCGTCTTGCAGATGGTGTCTTACGCATTTGAAGCTCTTTACGAAGTTTGGCATAACTAGCTCTTTTTTGTTTGATAGATTTTCCACTAACAAATTCTGATTTATGTTTACTGTTATAAGTAGCAACAACAAAGTTGATACCTCTATCAATGCCAACAACATTACATATATCAGAAATATTACTTTCTTCTACTTCATAAGTTACTGGAATATGCAAAAAATACTTGCCATGCTTATTGACTAATTTTGCTGTGCCAAACTTATATATATCATGGTTAAAATATTTAGACATACCCTTAGTGAAATATGGTAATTTTACACGACCCATTAAAGTATTAACTGAAAAATAGTTTCGTACTAAAGAGTAATCTCTATTCCATACTAGGTCATATTGTGGTTTCTTAAAAGATGGTTTTATCCATTTTTTCTGATTTTCAAGAATTGTTTTATATCTTGCAATAACAGTTTTAAATACAGACTGAGCCATTTGAGATTTAAGACCAAAACGTTCACGCAAAATAGAATATAGAGTCTTATTAAGAGAAAACTGTTTTAAGTCGTGTGTACGGAATACATAATCTGAAACATAGTTACAAGCGTCAGCATATACAGACATAGTTCTATTAAGAAGTTCTTTGTTCTCTGATGTAGCCAATATTTGTATTTTTGCTGTGACCGTTATCTGTTCCATATATATACTCCTTTCATTGATATTTCACTGAATATATTATATAATAATAATTAGTGAAAATCAATATATAGAGGTGAATTATGGATAATAAATACAATCGTCATAATAGACGTAAATATATTCTTAAAGTACATATAGTATTAGTTACAAAATATCGAAAACATTTGCTTATAGGTGCTATTGGTGACGAAGTGAAACAAAGAATTTTTGATATATGTAATTCTAATAGATGGGACATCATTGCTATGGAAACTGACAAAGACCACATCCATTTTTTAATAAGTTACGATACAACCGATAGGGTGTGTGACATTGTTAAAACTATTAAACAGACAACAACTTATTATTTATGGCAGAAATATTCAAATTTTTTATCTAAATACTATTGGAAAAAGCAAATTTTTTGGTCAGATGGATATTTTGCCTGTAGCATAGGTGAAATATCATCAGCTATTATACAAAATTACATTGAAAATCAAGGATAATGGCTATAAATTTACAAGGCTTTCTCCTATCGCCTAAAGGCAATGGGTTTCTGCCTATGGCAAACGAAAGGATTTTTTATGAAATAATATTTTTAAATTGAACTAAAAATTTGTGGTGCATATTTCTTTTCAAATTATATCAATATTCACTCTAAATCATGTTTTTTAACAAAACTATCATATGAAATATCACATTTTAAAGAACTATATTTTCTTTCCAATACACTAAAAATATTTTCCTTCTTTTGATATATTGCCAAAAAATCCAAATACTCAACATCTAAAATATATGTATTATCCCTTAGTGCCATTTTTCTAACCAATCCTTTAGATGAATCCCAATTAGTTTTTCCACCCAATCCTTTTATTGAAAAAAATATTCCACAATTTATATTTGTTGTTCTTAATAATGAATAAAACTTTCCTACATATGTTACTCCTACTGGTTTAGTATAATTTTTACATTCTCCAATAAATATGTTAACGTGAGTTCGACAAATAAAAAAGCCCATAAATATATTTCTTATGGTATAAT
>URYE01000118.1 GCA_900551945.1 uncultured Eubacterium sp.
CTCTAACAACTTTAATATCTTGTCCTAACTTTGCTTTGATAGTATCTATTGTTATACCCGGAGCAAGTGAGATGATTACACTTTCTTCTGTTACAATATCGTGAATATTCTTTAATACAACGTCATATACTTGTGGTTTTACAGCAAGTATTATGTATTTTGCATTGTTAGCACATTCAGCATTGCTGTCAGCATATCTTACGCCTGTTTCATTATATATTTTTATTTTTTTATCAGAACTTAAACAAGTAAATATTATATCTTGTGAATTAAGAAATCTTAATGCCCCTTTAAGCATAGAATAACCCATGTTTCCCATTCCAATAAAACCTATCTTTGCCATATTATAGCCTCCTTTTATTTATGCGAATAACAATTAAAGCCTTAAAGAGCATTTTCTCATGGTTTATAATCAAATAAATATTCGCAATTAATTTTGTAATCTACTTATAATTTTTATTATAATCTATTTTATTTATGCGAGCAATAACATAATTTTGTGCTTAAACAAAACGTTAGAAATTGTAATTGTCATAAAACGTAAGTTTCCTTTTAATACAAATCATTTTACTTATATTACTTCTGTACAAAAATGTACAAAAAGTCCACTTCTTTACGAACCCTATACTATTAATTCATTCATAAGAATTGTTGATAATAAATCATTCGGCTTATATACTTTTGAGTATATTGGGAACTAATCGTATATACCACCAACAAGCTGTAGCCATTGGAATGTCAGTATATAGTATTAAGTAAGGGGCTGTCGTATTAAAAAATTTTATACAAAATTAGTAAATAATTCTACTTGTATAAATTTTTTTAATACAACAGCCCCCAATATTAGTCTGTTTTATTATTTATTAGAAAGAATTTTATCAATACTTACAAGCTTTACGCATAATACGAAGATATCAGCAGCTAAAGCCATGTCTTCAGGTGTTGGGAAAGATGGAGCAATTCTTATATTGCTATCTTTAGGGTCTTTTCCATAAGGGAATGTAGCACCTGCACCAGTAAGCTTTACTCCTGCCTCAGCACACTTTGCAACTATTTCTTTTGCACAACCTTCCATTGCGTCAAATGAAATGAAATATCCACCATGTGGTTCATACCATGTACCTATTCCAAGCCCTTCAAGTTCACTATCAAGAACATTAAGTGTTGCTTCAAACTTAGGACGCATAAATTCCGCATGCTTTTTCATATGTTCTTTTAATCCGTTGATATCCTTGAAAAATCTTACATGACGAAGTTGATTAAGCTTATCATATCCGATTGTTTGAATTGTAAGCTGTTTTTTAATATCTGCAAGGTTGTTTTGTGATGTAGCAAGTGCTGCAATACCAGAACCTGGGAAGCTTACTTTTGATGTTGAAGCGAATTCAAATACTATATCAGGATTACCAGCCTTTTCACATTCTGATATAATATCAAGGATTTCATCTTGATTATCTTCATATAAGTGATGGATAACATAAGCATTATCCCAGAATATTCTAAAATCTTTGGCAGCAGGCTTAAGATTAGCAAATCTTCTTACTGTGTCATCTGAATAAGAAATTCCTTGTGGATTAGAATACTTAGGAACGCACCATATTCCCTTAACTGTTTCATCATTATTAACATACTGTTCAACTAAATCCATATCTGGACCTGTACTTGTCATTGGAATGTTAATCATCTCAACGCCAAATCTTTCAGTAATAGCAAAATGTCTGTCATATCCTGGTACTGGACATAAGAACTTAACCTTATCAAGCTTGCACCAAGCAGTATTACCCATAATACCATGTGTAAATGCTCTTGCAACTTGGTCATACATAATATTAAGACTTGCATTGCCATATACGATAACATGTTCAGGAGTTGTTCCCATCATATCAGCCATGAGCTTCTTTGCTTCTGGTATACCATCTAATACACCATAATTTCTACAATCTGTTCCATCTTCTGAATGTAAATCAGATGAACTGTTTATTATATCAAGTAAACCTAATGAAACATCAAGCTGAGTAGCTGATGGCTTACCTCTTGACATATCAAGCTTAAGTCCTTTAGCTTTAGCATCTTCGTACTTCTTATTAAGTTCACTCTTTAATTGTAATAATTCTTCCTTACTCATTTCACTGTACTGCATAAAAATTCCTCCTAAATATGTTTTCTTAACTGTTTAATATATTACTATGAAAAATAAAAAAAATCAATAGTTTATCTTATTTTTTGAACCAATACCACTTTTTAACTTATTTTATTAATACTTATTTTGAAATAAGTTTATATTCTTAACCATTTCTAAAGAAACCGCTTATTTATATAAAGCATTGTCTAGCAATACAATCAACAGATTAATGATAAAACTTTTTCAATTATAAATAAATTCCCACTTCTATAATTTTATTAATAAACCTTATATTGTTAAGAAATTTTATAGCTTTATTTATGTTATTGTCGCATTACAGGATTATTTATTAATTAAATGTCTATATTTTGTATAAATTTTCCTTAGTGCGATAGCCTAATTGGGTGTATTTACAACATATAAAGGCATAAAAAAACACCTATAGACTTTTACATCTATAGGTGTAAGTATGAACTTAATTAACGCTAAACGTCTTACTTGGCATAATCAACAGCTCGTGATTCTCTTATCACACTAACTTTGATTTGTCCTGGATATTCCATCTGGTCTTCAATCTGCTTAGAAATATCTCTCGCCATAAGTACCATGTCTGCATCGCTAACAACTTCAGGAACTACCATTACGCGAATCTCTCTACCTGCCTGAATAGCAAATGACTTATCAACTCCCTTAAAGGAATTGGTGATATCTTCTAATTGTTTAAGTCTGTTTGTATAAGTTTCTAACGTCTCTCTTCTTGCACCAGGTCTTGCGGCTGAAATAGTATCAGCAGCCTGTACAATACAAGCAATTAAGCTTTCTGGTTCAACGTCGCCATGATGAGCTTCAACAGCATTAATTACAATTGCTGACTCTTTGTATCTCTTACATAAATCAACACCAATTTGAACGTGAGAGCCTTCCATTTCGTGGTCAATTGACTTGCCAATATCATGTAAAAGTCCTGCTCGTTTAGCTAACTTTACATCTACGCCAATTTCACCAGCTAAAAGTCCTGAAAGCTGTGCAACTTCAATTGAATGTTTAAGAGCATTCTGACCATAGCTTGTTCTGAAACGCATTCTGCCGAGTAATCTTACAAGCTCAGGGTGTATTCCATGAACTCCAACCTCAAGGGTTGCGGCTTCACCTTCTTCTTTAATTAATACTTCAACTTCTTTTTGGGCTTTTTCTACCATCTCTTCAATTCTGGCTGGGTGAATTCTACCATCTAAGATTAACTTTTCAAGAGCAATTCTTGCAACTTCTCTTCTGATTGGATCAAAACCCGATAAAACTACTGCCTCTGGTGTATCATCAATAATTAATTCCACACCTGTTAAAGTCTCTAAAGTACGAATATTACGTCCTTCTCGACCAATAATTCGGCCCTTCATTTCATCATTAGGAAGCTGTACAACGGAAATTGTTGTTTCTGCCACATGGTCAGCAGCACATCTTTGGATTGCTGTTACAACATATTCCTTTGCTTTTTTGTCTGCTTCCTCTTTCGCCTGACTTTCTAATGTTTTAATCATTATGGCGGTATCATGCTTTACTTCGTCTTCAACAGTCTTCAAAAGATATTCTTTTGCCTGTTCGGAGGTTAAAC
>URYE01000119.1 GCA_900551945.1 uncultured Eubacterium sp.
TGGAAATGCAGTAGAAAATCCGGAGAGACCATTCGTAGCTATCCTTGGCGGAGCTAAGGTTTCCAGCAAGATTTCTGTAATCAATAACCTTCTTGATAAAGTAGATACTTTAATCATCGGTGGTGGTATGTCTTATACATTCCAGAAAGCTAAGGGTGGTAATGTAGGTCAGTCATTAGTAGAAGACGATTACCTTGAATATGCTAAGGAAATGATGGAAAAGGCTGAAAAGAAAGGTGTTAAGTTACTTATCCCTATTGATACAGTAATAACAAAGGAATTTAAGAACGACACACCATTTAAGGTAGTAACAGCAGGTTGTCAGGCAGATGACGATATGGGTATGGATATTGGACCTAAGACTTGCGAACTTTACAAGGATGCCTTAAAAGATGCTAAGACAGTTGTATGGAATGGACCTATGGGTGTATTTGAATTTGACAACTTTGCAAAGGGAACTATTGCAGTAGCTGAAGAACTTGCACAGCTTAAAGATGCTACAACTATTATCGGTGGTGGCGATTCAGCAGCAGCAGTAAACAACTTAGGTTTTGGTGATAAGATGACACACATCTCAACAGGTGGTGGCGCTTCATTAGAATTCCTTGAAGGTAAGGAACTTCCAGGTGTTGTTGCAGCTAACGATAAGTAATTGATATATTTTCTTAACATTATAAGAAAGTTATAACTGTTCTCATAGCTTACTATGAAGAGTAGTCATAACAAGACAGATTAAAATATCTGTTTAACATAAAAAGTCAGTTAGTAATTGTATTTTACAAAAGCTAACTGGCTTTTTATTTGGGCTCTTTGTCAAGAGTGGGGGTAAAAAGTTAAAGTCTGCGTTTGCATAAGACATTGATACTTGTCAAAAAACTGTTGAGTTGTCGCAATAAGAAGATTTTATACAAAATATAAATATTTAATTATAAAATAATTTTATATCTTATATAAATTTTCATTAATGTGACAGATTTATAGTTTTGAAAATGTATAAAAAAACAAAAAAAGATTGTATTTTTTAATGTAATTTGCGCATATTGTATAAAAAATGTAGCATTTATAAAAAAATTGTGGTATAATTTCAAATAGTGGGTTGTTAAGATTAGGTGCAAATTTAACATAGTTATGTCAGTTTAGGTATTTATTTAAAAATAGTTGGAAAAAGGTATAACTTTGTTTATTAAAAATATTATTTCTAAAGTATAACTATGGACTGAATATAGCAAGTTAGATTATAAATTTTTAAATTAGTATTATGCGCTATATAATAAGTGAATTGTGTGCAAGAAATTATTATTAAAAGTATATAAAATTAGGAGGAAGTGTATTTTATGCGTAAAAAAGTGGTAGCAGGTAACTGGAAAATGAATAAGACTCCAAGTGAGGCAGTAGAACTTGTGAAGGAGTTAAAGCCTTTAGTGGCAAATAGTGATGTAGATGTAGTATTTTGTGTTCCATCTATAGATATAATACCTGTTAAGAATGAATTAGAAGGCAGTAATATTTACATAGGTGCTGAGAATATGTTCTATGAAGAAAAGGGAGCATATACAGGAGAGCTTTCAGCAGATATGCTTACAGATGCAGGAGTTCAATATGTTATTTTAGGACATTCTGAAAGAAGACAGTATTTTGGTGAAGATGATAATATGGTTAATAAGAAAGTAATCAAAGCCATTGAGCATAATATTGTGCCTATTATATGCTGTGGAGAAAGCCTTGAACAAAGAGAAAAGGGAACAACTCTTGAAGTTATAAAGAAACAGATTGTAGGAGCATTTAAGCATATATCACCAGAAAATGCAGTTAAGTGTATTATTGCTTATGAGCCAATCTGGGCTATAGGAACAGGACGAGTAGCAACTACAGAGCAAGCTCAAGAAGTTTGCCACGTTATAAGAAGCAATATAAGAGATATCTATGGAGCTCAGATTGCCGATGAGTTAAGAATACTTTATGGTGGAAGTGTTAATGCAAGTAATGCGTTGTCACTTTTCTCAGAACCAGATATTGACGGTGGACTTGTAGGTGGAGCAAGCCTTAAGCCAGAATTTGCAAAGATTGTAAACTATAATAAGTAATTTATAATTTAAAAATATCAAGAAAGTCCTACACTTAGATTGCTAGAACAATATGTGTAGGACTTTTTGTATATTTTAAAATTGTTTTAAAAATTTAATACTTTTATTTTCTGCTAGAATGTGGTATTATTTTAACGAAGTTTGTAATACAAAAAATGTATTATCAACATAATAAGACACATATTAAGAAAAGATTAAAGGAGTGTTATAACGATGAGTAAAAAGCCAGTAGTATTAATGATTCTTGATGGTTATGGTTTAAATGATAATAAAAAGGGTAACGGTATAGCATTAGCTAACACACCAGTTATGGACGGTCTTATGAAGGATTATCCATTTGTTAAGGGATACGCAAGTGGTCTTGCAGTAGGTCTTCCAGACGGACAGATGGGTAACTCAGAAGTTGGTCATCTTAACATGGGTGCAGGAAGAATTGTATATCAGGAATTAACAAGAATAACAAAGGCTATTCAAGATGGAGATTTCTTTGAAAATTCAGCATTTAAGGAAGCAATAGACAACTGTAAGAAGAATGACTCAGCATTACATTTATTCGGATTATTATCTGATGGTGGTGTTCACAGTCATATTACACACCTTTTTGCACTTCTTGAACTTGCTAAGAAAAACGGTCTTACAAAAGTATTCGTGCATGGCTTTATGGACGGTAGAGATACTGCAACAGATGGTGGTAAGGACTATATCAATCAAGTATATGATAAGATGGAAGAACTTGGTGTAGGTCGTATTGCAACAATCGCAGGTCGTTACTATGCCATGGATAGAGATAACAGATGGGATAGAGTTGAAGCTGCTTATAATGCACTTGTTAATGGCAAGGGCAATACTGCTGAATGTGCAAGATGTGCTATCAGTGCTTCTTATGAAGCCGGTAAGACAGATGAATTTGTTGAGCCAACAGTAATTGTTGAAAATGGTGAGCCAATCGGAACAATCAAAGACAACGACTCAATCATCTGCTTTAACTTTAGACCAGATAGAGCAAGAGAAATTACAAGATGTTTCTGTGATGATGATTTCACAGGTTTTGACAGAGGTGAAAGAAAGCACGTTAAGTATGTGTGCTTTACAGATTATGATGTAACAATCGGCAATAAGAGTGTTGCATTTAAGAAAGAAAAGCTTACAAATACATTTGGTGAATTTCTTGCAGCTAACAATAAGACACAGGCAAGAATTGCTGAAACAGAAAAATATGCTCATGTAACATTCTTCTTTAACGGAGGTGTTGAAGAACCTAACAAGGGCGAAGATAGAATACTTGTAAAGTCACCTAAGGTAGCAACTTATGACCTTCAGCCAGAAATGAGCGCACCAGAAGTATGTGAAAAGCTTGTTGGAGCTATTAAGTCAGATAAGTATGACGTTATAATTATTAACTTTGCTAATCCAGATATGGTAGGTCATACAGGAATTGAGTCAGCCGTTATTAAGGCAGTTGAAACTGTTGATGAATGTGTTGGAAAGGCAGTAGAAGCACTTAAGGAAGTTGATGGTGTTATGTTTATCTGTGCTGACCACGGTAATGCAGAACAGCTTATTAATTACGAAACAGGTGAACCACTTACATCACATACAACTAATCCAGTACCTTTTATCCTTGTGAATTATGATGATTCATATAC
>URYE01000120.1 GCA_900551945.1 uncultured Eubacterium sp.
AATAGTAACAAAAGACCCATTTAATGTTATGACAAAGATTAAGAATGCCGGTGCTATTTTCCTCGGAGAATACAGTTCAGAGCCTTTAGGTGATTATTTTGCAGGGCCTAACCATGTACTTCCAACTAATGGTACAGCTAAGTTCTTCTCAGCATTAAGTGTTGATGACTTTATAAAAAAGACTAGTATTATATCTTATTCAAGAGAAGCACTTGAACCAATTCACAAAGATATTGAAAAGTTTGCAACAGCAGAACAACTCACAGCTCATGCTAATTCAATAAAAGTTAGATTTGAATAAAGATTTTAATATAAAGATGGAGATTATTACAAATGGGTAAAGAAATCAATGATAACCGTAATTCACAATCAGAAGAAAAAGTTAATTCTCGTAAAAGACATCACACTAAGACATATAATAGCCAGCCACCTCGTGAAGCTACAATTGAAAGAACTACAAGTGAAACAGATATAAAGCTTACATTGAGAATAGATGGAACAGGTGAGGCTGATATAGATACAGGAATTGGATTTTTTGACCATATGCTTAAAAGTTTTGCTAAACATGGACTTTTTGATTTAAGTGTAGTAGTTCATGGTGATTTGATAGTTGACTGTCATCACACTATAGAAGATGTCGGTATTGTGCTTGGTGAAGCTATTAAACAAGCTATTGGTGATAAGAAGTCTATAAGAAGATATGGTGATATAATTCTTCCAATGGATGAAGCTCTTATATTGTGTGCAATTGATTTATCTGGAAGACCATATCTTGTATTTGACGGTTCATTTAAGTCTGACAGTGTAGGATATTTTGATACACAGATGGTTAAGGAGTTTTTCTATGCCATTTCTTATGGCGCAGGAATGAATTTACATATCAAGCAAATGTCTGGTGAAAATGACCATCACATTATTGAAGGTATGTTCAAAGCATTTGCAAAAGCTCTTGATGAAGCTACTATAAGAGATTATAGAATTAAGAGTGTACTTTCTACTAAGGGAAGTCTTTAAGATTAAAATTATACATAAAAATAATTAAGGAGTTATCCTAAACTAACTTAATAATAGTTGCGTGGCTATTTACAAAGATAAGCCAAAATTTTTATTGCGAATTTATATTTTTCAAATGTATATTATATTGGAAATAGTATTGAATTTATAGGTGATTAATAACAGCTATGAAATTCAATACTATTTTGCCTATGATATAATAAGTGAGTTTAGGGTATTTATGATAATATGACAATAGAACAATTTACAAATACAGATACAACTAAAGAAACTCTTACTTATAAGAGTGAGTTATCATTTTCAGATTTTAAGCTTAACACTGACGGGCTTATTCCCGTTGTTGTACAAGACTATCAAACTAATGAAGTGCTTATGTTAGCATATATGAATGAGGAGTCGTTTAATCTTACTGTAAAGACAGGTAAGATGACTTATTATAGCAGGAGTCGAAGTGAGCTTTGGGTTAAGGGGATTACATCTGGTCATTTTCAGTATGTGTATTCGATTGAAATTGATTGTGATAATGATACACTTCTTGCTAAGGTTAAGCAGGTGGGTGCTGCGTGTCACACTGGCAATAGAAGTTGTTTTTACCGCAATCTTGTAAGTATACAGGATTAATATGAAATGGAGTTTTAAGTGGAGAAAAAAATTGTTATAACAAATATTAGTAAAGATAATGAGAATAAGAAACAATATAGTGGCAATTATCAGTATCAATATTTCTATAATAATGGAAATGTTGATTTGAGTTGCTTGGATTTAGAAGAAGATTATAACCTTAATTCTCAACTGGCAGCAGTTGAATACAATGATGGAAAATGTTTTGGCATACATATATGTGACAGTGAAAGTATAGTCGGTAATATTTATATAGGGCGTGTTGAAAATGTTGTTAAAAGCCTTAATTGTGCCTTTATTGAAATAAAAAAAGGTGTAACGTGCTTTTATTCACTAGATGAAAATAAAAATCACATTTTTCTTAATCGCAAGAATAATTCTAATGTTAATATTGGTGATTTGTTGTTAATTCAAATAAGCAGAGAGCCAATTAAAACAAAACCGGCAACGGCAACGTGTAAGATATCTTTTACAGGGCAATTTTTAGTGCTTTCATCAGATGTTAAAGGTGTAACAATCTCTGGAAAGACTAAAAATAATGCTAACTGTAAAGAATTAAAGCAAGAGCTTTCAAATTATATTTCTGACAATGATAACTTTGGGTTTATCTTACGCACTAATTCTTCACAGGCTGAAAAAGAAGAAGTTATATCAGAAGCTAAAAAGTTTATTACACAGTTTAATGATATAATTGAAAAGGCACAGTATTTAAAAGCTTTTACACTTATGTATACTCCACCAAAGGATTATATAAATATTATCAAAGGCATTAGAACTACATCTGAAAATCCGGTAGAAGTGATTACAGATATTCCTGAAATATATAACGATATATCTTCACAAATTAACACTAAAAATTATTCTCTAAGGCTATATGAGGATGAATATCCGCTTTATAAGTTATATTCTCTTGAGAGTGAGCTTGAAAGTACATTAAATAAAAAAGTGTGGCTTAAGTCGGGTGGATACCTTATTATAGAGCAGACGGAAGCCATGACAGTAATAGATGTCAATTCTGGAAAGCAGGTATCTAAAAAGGGTAGTGCAGAAGCTAAAGAAAATGCCATATTTAAGACAAATATAGAAGCGGCATTTGAACTTGCTAGGCAACTGCGTTTAAGAAATATTTCAGGAATAGTTATTGTTGACTTTATTAATATGAAGGACAAAGAGCATGACAATGAGCTTTTATCTCAGCTAAAATCAGTATTTAAAGACGACCCAATGAATTCAAATGTTGTAGATATTACAAAACTAGGGCTTGTAGAGATAACAAGAAAGAAGTCGGGAAAATCACTAATAGAAGCATGGAACAATAGGGAAGTTGGCGTATGAATTACGAACAAAGATATAAAAAAGTAAATTTATTTTTTGACAAATATCCAACACTTCTTAATATCTTTTATAAGTTATATAAGTATCTGCCATTAATAATAGCAGGAGTGTACGCAGTTTTAGTTGTATATACATTTTTCTTTAAAAATTGGGAATATACTATAAAAGTAGTGTTAGTTCCATTAGTGACTTTTATTTCAGTAAGTGTTTTAAGAAAAGTGATAGACAGCAAACGACCATATGTAAAATATAATATAACGCCACTTATTAAAAAAGATAAACAGTCAGAATCATTTCCTAGCAGACATACTGTATCAGCTACAATTATTGCAATGAGCTGTCTTTATATTAATGCGTGGTTAGGGATTGTTATGTTAATTGCTTCTTGTATTATGGCTATTATGAGAGTATTAGCTGGTGTGCATTTTGCGAAAGATGTTATTGCTGCGTTAATTTTTGGAATTGTTTTTGGAATAATAGGTTTTTGGATTTTTTAAAATTTTCCAAAAAATTTAATCCTTTTTGTTGACAAATAGATATTAATAGTATATTATAAGCTTGTGTGCCGCTCAGTTAGGATATAAGCAGGTAATACCTCTCCAAAACTGGCGAGTAATTATTTTAGGAGGTGCCATATGTACGCAATT
>URYE01000121.1 GCA_900551945.1 uncultured Eubacterium sp.
TATTAGCAGGTAGTGTAACATATGCTTTAATTGAATTAAATATTATTTATCGTGGAAATCAAGAAA
The DNA here is from genome assembly GCA_900551945.1 of uncultured Eubacterium sp. Lineage (GTDB taxonomy): Bacteria > Bacillota > Clostridia > Lachnospirales > Lachnospiraceae > Lachnospira. Next base: position 67 of record URYE01000121.1, read on the forward strand.
ATACTATTTCTTCTTGTAGTTTTAATATTGATATAAAAGAAAATAACCCAATTAATTTAGTGGGTACTTATCCAATGGATGATAGTGAAGCTACAAAATTAGAACCATATAAATTTAGTATAACTCCTAATAGTCAAACTTGTAGTAAATTACAATATAATATAACTATTGTAAGTAATTGTGATACTTGTACTAAAACTAATGGTATTTGTAATGATAATAACTTATGTAATTGTAATGAAGGTTATCAAATAGATCCTAACTTAATAAAATATGAAATAACTAATAAAACAACAGGGGAAAAAACAGTAGGAGTTAATCCATATAAAATGGGTGTAGCAGGTAGTATGACTGTAGGTACTACGATAAACTTTGAACTTAGAATGTGGATTATAAATAGTGCTACTAATGATGATTTATATATAAAAGAAAATGGTAGTTATAAAGAAGATTCTAATGGTCTTATATTAACAAAAAACTTCTGTTCTAAAGTTAAAATAACAGGTACAGATACACCTTATTTAACGCCACCAACTGCAGTTGATACTTTAATAAAATTAACAAATAATCAAAATGATAGTGGATTATATACAATAACACATCCTGCCGATAGTACATTACAAATAGGAACAGCAGAAAGTATAACAGAATATAGATATCGTGGAGCAAATCCAAAAAACTATGTAACATTTAATAATGAAGTATGGAGAATAATCGGAGTATTCCCAACAGATGATGGAACAGGAAATATTGAAAATAGAATAAAGATAGTAAGAAATGATAGTATAGGCACTAAATATTGGGATACAAGTGGGTCAAATAAATGGTCCGTATCAAGTTTGGGTAGAGAATTAAATAGTTCATATATAAATACACTAAATACAAATCATGCTTATGATATGATTGATAATGTAAAGTATTATTTAGGCGGTTATACAAATAATACTTTAACTTTAAATAATATGTATAGTTATGAAAGAAAAATAAGTGGAAGTGGAACATATTATTATAGTTCAAATCCAAATAGTTGGGTTGGCAAAATATCACTTATGTATGCAAGTGACTATGGATATGCAGCAGGTGACGCTTGTACTGGCAATTTATCTGGCTATAGCAGTTCAACATGTACAAGCAACAATTGGTTGTATAATTCAAACAACGAATGGCTTTTAGCACATGTTGCAAACGGAAGTGGTAATTCATTTTTAACCTATAATGGAGGAGTTAGCATCGGTAGTGTAAGTGGGAATTTAAGAGCAGTAAGGCCATCTTTATATTTAAATTCAAATGTAATGATAGAAAGTGGGGATGGAACAAGTAGTAATCCATATAAATTATCGTTTACTAAAAACGAAGATACAAGTAATGCTAATGCACCAGTTTTAGCAAGTAATATGATTCCAGTATATTATGATGCGACTGCTAAAGTATGGAAAAAAGCAGATACAAGTAATAAAAAATTTGAAAATAGATGGTACAATTATGATAATCATATGTGGGCAAATGCTGTAACAGTAACAAGTACAAATAGAACAACTTATCTAAATGCAAAAGTAGGAACAGAAATATCAATGACAGATATAAATACAATGTGGGTATGGATACCAAGGTTTAATGCAGTAACACCAAGTAATTATAATGGAGGAACTAAAGCATTACCTAATGCGATAAATGTAACATTTGTAAAACCAAATGAAACAGCAATAGATGCATTTACTTTTGGAAATAAAAACTTAAGTGGATTTTGGTATGCTAAATTTGAAACAAGTCATGCAACACTTGCATCAAGTACAACAGGTAATAATATAGGATGTACAACAGAAACATGTAGTAATGCTAATAATATTTTAATAAAACCAAGCGTAAAGAGTTTAAGATATAATAGTGTAAGTAGATTCTTCTTTGCAAGTAGAAGTATGGAACAAACAGGAAATAGTTTTGGGTTTGTAAGTAGTGAAGTAGATACCCATATGAGTAAAAATAATGAATGGGGAGCAGTAGCATATCTAACCCAAAGTATCTATGGAAGATGTACTAGTAGTACAAATTGTCCTCAAATAGGAATAAATAATAATACAAGTTATATAACAGGATATGGAGCACCTGCAGGAAGTTCTAGTTCTACAAGAATGGGAACATATAATACAACACTTGGGAAAAATGCATCGACAACAGGAAATATGTATGGAATATATGATATGAGTGGAGGAATGGATGAATATGTCATGGGAGTTTTAGCTGACACAAATGGCAACCCAAGGTCAGGATATAGTTCTTCAGCCAATTCGGGTTTTACAGGAATGTTAGGTGATGGGACAACATATACAGGAGTATCTTTCCCAGATAGTAAATATTATAATTTATATACAGGTTCATCTTACACAGGCCATGCCTTAACAGAAACAGCAGGTTGGTATAGTAACACCGATAGCTTACCTTATGAGGGCTGTCCATGGTTTGTGCGTGGAGGCAGTTTTAACGGAGCTACGAGGGCAGGTGTATTTAATTTCAGCCGCTATGATGGTAATTCAGGTGGTATCAATTCAACTCGTATGGTTGTAACCAATGAATAATAAAGGTTATTTAATAGCCTTTATTTTTTTATGCAAATTTAGTTAAAAAGCATAAAAAATATTGACATACTTGGGGGGTGTTTTATATAATAAGTTTATAAAGTAAAGATAGGGATGATAAAATGATAAATAAATTAAAACAAAATAAATTAATATTAATAATATTTATGATATCTATAATTCTTATAATAACAGGAGTAACATATTCATTATATGAAATATTATTTACAGGAAGGAAAGAACAAGTAATAGATGCTGGTGGAATAGTATTTAAATATAATGAAACATCAGATGGATTAATTTTAGATAATAATTCAATATTAAATGATACTGATGGGAAATCTCAAGAAAAATATTTTGATTTTGAAATAAGTTTAACATCAAATAAAAACACTTCAATAAATTATATAATAGCTATAGATGAAAATGATATTTCAACACTTACTAACGATAAAGTAAAAGTATATTTAACTAATCAAGATAATATAGAAATAGTAAGTCCTATTAGTATAAGTCAACTAGAAGTAGATGCTAATAAAAATAATTATAAAAAATTATATAATAAACAAATAAATCAAGGAGAAAAACATTTATATAGATTAAGGACATGGATAGATGATACAAAAGATTTATATACAGAAACATCAAATGATGGAAATCATACTTTAGAAATGAAAGATGTTATATATAAATTTAAAGTAAATGTATATACTGTATTGGAAAACGAAGAAACTATTATAACAGGAGCAGATACTTTAATAAAATTAACAGATAATAAAGATAACAGTGGATTATATACAATAACACATCCTGCTGATAGCACACTTCAAATAGGAAATGATAAAGATA
>URYE01000122.1 GCA_900551945.1 uncultured Eubacterium sp.
TCTCCATTAATTATCTGAACATATGCTTCTTTAATAGAACATTTTCCCATTCTAAGCGACTTTACTTCTGTTCCATGAAGCACAAGCCCTGCTTCGTATTTATCTTCTATAAAATAATCAAAATATGCTTTTTTATTATTTGCGATAAGTCTATTTCCTGTTTTATTGTCTGTTGCCATCTTTCCTCTTTTCCATGCACAATCTATTTATTTTTAATTCAACATAATTTCTCAATCCACTACTATAACTCATAATTATAAAGTTGTAATAACTATAAAAACTCACTCTGCAAGTTTCTTAAATTAATGCGACAGTCACCAATTCTAATAAAGGTATAACTAATAATTGTTCACACAAATTAAAAACTATAAATAAATGTATGTGCATAAATACATTTATCTAAATTATAATCATCAAAACTTAATACCGCAATAGCTAGGCAACTATTTTAAAATTTTTTAATTATAATAAATTCAAGATAGAAAACAAATAAAATATTATTATGCTGGCTCAAAATCTATAGTTCTTAATATCTTGTCTGTTGATACTACCACAACTCTAATCTTTTGCCCTAACTTGTAAGTCTTATTTGTAACTTCATTTACCATTTCATAATGATTTTCATCATAAATATAATAACCATCTCTTAACGCCGTAACCGATATCATACCCTCAATAGTATTAGGAAGTTCAACATATATTCCCCAGCTTGTAATGCTTGAAATAACACCTTCAAATTCTTCACCAATGTGATTTGACATATATTCCACCATTTTTTGCTTATCTGTATCTCTTTCCGCATCATCAGCACGCCTTTCTGTTGTACTTGTATGCTGTGCAACATCTGGTAAGATACTTTCATAATGTTTAAATCTCTTTTCTTTTAAACCACCATGAAGATTTTCTTTTATAATTCTATGAATTTGCAAATCAGGATATCTTCTTATTGGTGATGTAAAATGACAATAATATTTTGCAGCAAGTCCAAAATGTCCTATACAATCTGTCGTATACTTTGCTCTTTTCATAGAACGAAGTGTAAGTCTGCTAATAAGTGTATCCTCGTCACTTCCTTCTATCTTTGCGAGCAACTTTTGTAATTCTTTTGGGTGAATATCTTCGTCATTTCTTTTAATTGTATACCCAAAATTATTAATAAATGTTGCTAATTTTTGTATCTTTTCTGGGTCGGGATTTTCATGGCTTCTATATAAAAATGGTATATCCTGCCAGAACATATCTTCTGCTACGGTTTCATTTGCAATAAGCATAAAATCTTCTATTATCTTTGTTGCAGTATTTCTCTCATAAGGTTGTACATCAATTGTGTGTCCTTCACTATCAAGAGTAATCTTAGTTTCTGGAAAATCAAAGTCTATTGAACCCCTTTTATATCTTTTATTTCTTAAAATAGTAGCAAGTTCTTCCATTAGCTTAAACATTGGTACAAGTGGTTCGTATTCTTTAATTTCTTGCTCATCGTTATCTACAAGTATTTTCTTAACACTTGTATAACTCATACGCCTTGTAACATTGATAAGAGTTTCACATATTCTATGACCGATTACATTTCCTTTCTCATCAATATCCATAAGACAACTAAGTGCCAATCTATCACAACCTTGATTAAGAGAGCATATTCCGTTAGAAAGCTTGTGTGGGAGCATTGGAATTACTCTATCTACAAGATACACACTTGTTCCTCTTTTATAAGCTTCTTTATCCAATGGACTATTTTCCTTAACATAATGACTCACATCTGCTATGTGAACACCTAAGTGGTATATTCCATTTTCCTTAGATAAAGTGATAGCATCATCTAAATCTTTCGCATCTTCGCCATCTATTGTTACTGTATCAAGCTGTCTTAAATCAACTCGTCCTGCCTTGTCTTTTTCGTCAACTTCTTCTGGAATATTAGTAAGGTAACTCATAACTTCTTCTGGAAATTCAACTGGCAAATCATACGCCTTTATAATTGACATTATATCTGTTCCAGGGTCATTAATGTGACCTATTATTTCTGTAACCACTCCCTCTGGGTTCTTTCCATGACTTCCATAATTAGTAATCGTTACTACTACCTTATGCCCGCTAACTGCTCCATTCGTCTTTTCCTTTGGGATAAAAATGTCATAGGCAAGCTTTGCATTGTCTGGCACAACGAACCCAAAGTTCTTACTCTTTTGAAATGTACCTACAACCGTTTTTATTTGATGTTCTATTACACCTAAAATCTTACCCTCACATCTTCTGCTTCCACTTTTTTCACTTGTTATAGCAACCTTTACTTTATCCATGTGAAATGCACCATTGCAATCTGACTCTTTTATAAAAATGTCGTCTTCTCTACCTTCAACAGTAACAAAACCAAAGCCTCTTTTTGTACTTTGAAATGTTCCTATAACCGCTGTATTTTCTGGCTTTCCGTACTTTCCTTTTTTTGAAACACCTATAACTCCATCTTTTACAAGCTCATCAAGCACCATTTGAAGCTCTTTGCGCTTATCTTTAGATATATTTAACAATATTGCCATTTCTTTTGTTTTCATTGGCACATAAAATTCATTATTAAGCACAAGGTCAGCAATTAAAGCTTTCCTTTTTTTCATTTCTTCTCTGTCCATATATTTCCTCATTTCTATAAATAATTTATTTTATATACTACAAGCAATTAATAAATACCTATAACTTTTAATACAAGTCTAACAGATATTTGTTTTTTAAGTTATCATCACAGCCATAAAGACTTGTGCAAAAACAGACTTTGGCTCATTGTTTGTATAAATAAAAGTACTTTTACAGTATTATTTGATATTTATATTAGGATAACACAATTTTACTAAAAATAAAACGCCCTTTAAAAATTAATTTAAAGTGCGTTTTATAAAACTTATTATTAAGTTAGTATTAGAAATTAAGATTTAAAATAAGTGCTAATACAATAACAGCAGCTCCTAAAATCTTAGTAAATAATTCAAGCTTTCCTTCTACTGAACGACCTTTGTTCTTGCCCCAGTAAGTATCAGCAGCGCCACTAATTGCTCCTGATAAACCATTCTGCTTACTTTCCTGCATTAATACGATAACAGTTAATATACAACATACTAACACAAATATTACCATTAATATAACTCTTATAATATCTGCAGCAGACATACCATACACCTCCTATTTAAAAATAAATATCTTAATCTTGCGCAATTTGCACTAGACATTTAACAATATCTGTACAAAGTTTAAGCATGAATAATTCCATACTGTCACAATATTTTAATGTTACCATATCATAAACAATTTAGCAATATATATTATTTAAAAATATAAAATAATATATATT
>URYE01000123.1 GCA_900551945.1 uncultured Eubacterium sp.
CGAAAGCCTCGGATTTTTCTCGTTTCATAATTAATTAAAATGTGAAAAAATGCAGCTTGTATATGAAAAGTTTAATTTAACAAAAATGTTACATCAATTAAAACTACTTGTTGAGTCTAAAATTAATGAAAAAAATATACATTATATAGAAGATATTAATATTAAACATGAGTGGTTTATAGGTGATGAACTTAGATTAAATCAAGTACTTGTCAACTTTTTAAGTAATGCAATCAAATATTGTAATAAAGACGGTAATATAAAACTTATAGTTTCTGAACAAGTTATTGAAAATAGCAATGTACAATTAGCTTTTGCTGTACAAGATGATGGAATAGGCATTGCAAAGGATAAACAAGAGTTAATTTTCCAGAGTTTTGAACAAGCTGACAATTCGGAAATGGCAAGAAAACAAGGAACATGTCTGGGGCTTGCTATATGTACAAGAATAGTGCATATGATGGGTTGGATATTAAGTTAGAAAGTGAACTTGGAAAAGGTAGTAAGTTTAGCTTTGCTATTAATTTACAAGCTATTAATGATGAGCATGTTGAATAGAGATGATTGCAAGGATATTCCTATATATGCTATGAGTGCCAATGCTTTTTATGAAGATGTTAAGCGCTCGCTTGCTAGTGGAATGAAGGGGCATTTGTCAAAGCCTATTGATAGGGTTAAGTTAAAAGAAGTGTTAGTTAAATGTTTAAATAAATAGGGTGGTTTGCCTATTTTTAATATGTTGGAGATATCAGTATTATATAAAGTACACACACACCAGTGAAAGTAAAATTATCTATATTTGTATGTCCTTGTCAAACAAGTCTGTTTGCCACTGTCATACAAATATAGGTAGTTGTTCTTTAAATGGTGCATTTATTACTTTATATAATGCTGATATCTTGTTTTTACTGCTTCTATAAAGCAAAAATTGATAAAGTAAGAGAGTTGTGTGGTAGATGTTAAGCTTTTTAAGCTTAAAGCAAGATGTTATTTGTGAGGGGAGAAGAAGTTTAATAAATTTATGGATATTTGTGTGAAGTTGTGGTATTCTTAAACGTATATAAGCATTAATTGTGTATTAGATGTGTATAATTATAAAATTTATTTACATTTAATGTACATATATGGAATATGGTAAAATTTGTGAAGGAGAGAAATTGAGAATGAAAGTAACATCAGTTAAAGGCACTAATGATTATCTTCCTAATGAGGTTGAAATAAGAGATTATCTTCAAAATAAAATATTAAGTGTATATACAGAAAATGGTTTTGAGCATATTGTTACACCAATTCTTGAAGATATTGAAAATCTTGATAAGAGTGAAGGTGGTGAGAACCTTAATCTTATTTTTAAGATAATGAAAAGGGGAGATAAGCTTGATAAGGCATTAGCTAAGGGCGTAACCTCTGAAAATGAAAACGAACTTGCAGATATGGGTTTAAGATATGACCTTACACTTCCTCTTAGCAGATATTATGCTAATAACAAGGATAAATTAACACTTCCTATGAAGTGTATTCAAATGGATAGAGTGTATAGAGCTGAAAGACCACAAAAGGGTAGATTAAGAGAATTTATTCAATGTGATATTGATATTATTGGCTCTGATTCAGCAGATAGTGAAGTTGAACTTATTCTTACAACAACTAAAGCTCTTAAGGCAATTGGACTTAAGAACTTTAAGGTTAAGTTAAATGACAGAAGACTTTTAAGAGCAGTTCTTATGCAGATGGGCTTTAAAGAAAGCGAGCTTGATAGTGTATGTATTACATTTGACAAGATGGATAAGATTGGCATGGACGGAGTTAAAGAAGAACTCACAGAAAAAGAATTTGACAATACAGCTATTCAAAAGTTTGTTGAATTTTTATCAAAGAAAGACTTTAGCCTTAATTCATTAAAGGATATGCTTGAAGATAAGACACCAGTTGAAAGTCTTGAGTATATTATGAACGCAGTAAATGAACTTTCAGATAATTCATTTGATGTAGTATTTGACCTTTCTCTTGTAAGAGGACAAGGGTATTACACTGGTACAGTCTTTGAAGTAGAAAGTATTGACTTTAAGGGTGCAGTTGCAGGTGGTGGTCGTTATGATAATCTTATTGGCAAGTTCCTTAATCAGTCAATTCCAGCAGTTGGATTTTCAATTGGTTTTGAAAGAATATTCTCAATCCTTATGGAAAATGGAATTGATGTAGAACATAAGTCAAAGAAGATTGCAGTTATGTATGACGAAGGAAGTCTTGTTGAAGCTATTAAAACTGCTGATAAGTTAAGAAGTGAGGGTAACATAGCTTCTATTTATGTAAGACCTAAGAAGATGGGTAAGTTCTTGAATAAGTTAGAAGAAAGAAATTATGATGGCTTTATTGTTGCAGGTCAAAGTGATGAAGTTAGTATGTTTGAAAAATAATTATATAAGATAGTTGATTTTAACACTATTAAGTAAGTTCTCCAGTTGTATTGCAAAAGGCAGTCAGTGGAGAACTTGCTTGTATTAGAAGAAGTTAAAATTTATTGAAGTAATAGTGAATTATTAATGTTAAAAATAATTATAAGTAGGGAGAAAATATGGAATATTGGGATATTTATGATGCTAATAAAAATGTTACAGGTCGTACAATGAAGCGTAATGACTGGATACTTAAAGATGGAGAATATCATCTTACAGTGCTTGGAGTTATAAAAAGAAGTGATGGAAGATTTCTTATTACTAAGCGAGTAATGACTAAAGCTTGGGCAGCAGGCTGGTGGGAAGTATCAGGAGGTGCTGTACAGGCAGGAGAGGATTCGAAAGAAGCGGTCATTCGTGAAGTACGAGAAGAAACAGGACTTGACGTATCCGATTGCGAGGGAGGTCTTAGCTTTACCTACCAGAGAGAAAACTTAGAAGAGGGAGACAATTATTTCGTCGATGTCTATCATTTTATCAAAGATTTTTCCAAAGAAGATGTTGTATTGCAAAAAGAGGAAACAGCGGACTTTCAGATTGCAACATTAGAAGAGATACAGGAAATTGCAAAAGAAGGAAAGTTTTTGCACTATGACAGCATTAAGCAGGTTTTTGAAAAGTAAGAGAGAATAAAAGCCAGGAAAAACGGAATGAATAAAGATCATTCTGGAAATGAAATCAGGGTAGGGATACAATCAAAGTAAGATAAGAAAAAAATAAAAAAGAAGTCTAAGAAATATAATTTTTGTTTTTAATTTATAAAATGAGAGCAAAAGGAGGACGAATGGAAGCAGATAAGAACAAAACGCAAGTGCACAAAAGACGTGTGCGTTATAAAGGAAAATATCCAAAGAAATTTGAAGAA
>URYE01000124.1 GCA_900551945.1 uncultured Eubacterium sp.
TGTCGGATTTATGCCTGTCTAAACACTTGCAAATATAGTAACCATCTACACTTACAACAACAGACAAAACTAAAAGTGCATTATATTATCTTTTTTATAACAAAGCAAATGAAAATGTCCTATATATTATTTAATATTTTGTACATTATGAATAAAGTATAATTTTGTTCATAAACTTATATTGACAAAAATAAATGTCTATGTTATTATAGGTAAGTAAAATATTTTACAAAAGTTGATTAATTTTGAACATGAGACAATAGGAGGATTTTATGACAAAAATCACAAAAAGTATAGTTAGTATAACTTTAACTACAATTATGATTACTTCAACCATGGCTATTAAAGCTAATGCAGCTAACACAAATCAGGAACTAAAATGGAGAAATGATACTTACTATTCAACATCCACATTTAATGCATATAACAAAACATTCAGCACATATGTAAAAAATGGATCCAAAAAAGAGACCAAAGTACCTGAATATAATAGTGGCTATGGTGACGTTACATTTTCTCTTAAAGGAACTAACAATTCTATTTATGCCATTTTATCAAAAAGTGGAAACACAAAAGAAAAATTAACTCTATTTACTAAAATCGGAAAATATGACAAGAAAACTAAAAAAACAACCAATAAAGAAAGTAAAACTATAACTAGTAATGCAGGTTGCGGAGTTTCTGTACAGCGAAATCCCAAAAACAAAACTTATAAGTATACATTAACCGCAAAAGTATCTCCATATCCTGAAAAAGATGCTGATCCTTTTAGAAATAAAACATTAGTAGCAACAGCGACTCAATATTAATACTATAAATAAGGAATTTTTATGTACTATACAATAAAAAATATAAGAAATTTTGCCAAAAACAACACAATTATTTTTGTGTTGTTTTTGTTGTGTCAATTTACTGCATCATTTATTATTCTTTTTTCTTTCGGTGCATTTCAAAATTTTAAATTGCTAAAAAATAAGAATTTAAAGCAATCGGATTTAATTATACAATTTGGAAATGTTATCGACAAGTATGAAGAAGATGGCAATAAATATTATATTTGTGATAGCAGTACAACTAATAAAAAAATAAAAGAACTTCTTCTTAGTATTGACGAAAGTTCATTAGAAGAATTAGATTTAATATACTATTCAGCGGAAACAACAAATACCAACATACCTGAAATTTATGAACAGCCTAATAGTATCACATTCAGATTATCATATTCTCCTGAAGCAAAAACATTTATACAGTATAAAACCTCTTATAATAATTCACCAACCAGTTCCGGTAAAATGATTTCTCAAAATGATTTTAAAAAAGGCACTATGCAAGTTGTTCTTCCATATGGCTTTACATCAGATTGTATAAATCAAGAGGTTAACATAGAAAACCAAACTTATAAAGTTGTAGGAATTGATGCAATAGACGAGACAATAACTATTCCTTTTATTAATTCACCCGATAGCTTAGATAATATAACTGAAATAAGTTTTTGTACAAAAAATGTAATGAGTACAAAAACTTATCAGAACATACGAGCTGCTTGTAATAACATATTTGGTAATTTTGCTTTTATTCCTGAAATAGATACAGTCAATGATGACTTACCTTTTTACAATTCATTAATGTTACTTTCTATTTTACTTACTATATTATCTTCTATTACACTTACTCTGTTATTCAGATATGTTTTAATAACCCGAAATAAAATGATTTCTGTTTTTAGAATTTATGGTTGTACTATAAATAAAGCCAGAAGAATATTTGTTGCAGAAATCATGATAACATCTATAATGAGCTTTTTAATTACATCGGCAATATATTTCAAAATTGTTGTAAAACAGCTCAAATCAAGCTTTGAATATATTGATATTATTTATAATTTAAAAAATTATATTATTATTGGTCTTATCTATGTGTCAGTAATATATTTTATTCTTAATTTAATGATAATAATACAACTACATAAGCTTCCTTTAAGCCAAAAACAAGGAGGATGATAGTTTTATGATTAAATACACAATAAAAATGATGAAGCGTAATTTGTTTATAAATCTCTTTGTCGTGATACAAATAGCTGTAACCTTATTTTTAATTGTAATATGTACATCTTCAATTATGTTTAAAATTGAAGATTATCTTCCATTAAGAAAACTTCTTAATAAAGATGGCAAATTTATAATTACAACCGGTACAAAAAACTATGAGTATGGTGATGATAATTATTATACTTCCGATGATTTCTTTAAGTTAGAAGATATATCTGTCAATAACAATAAAATTAAAGAAGTTTATGGGTGTACATCAGTTAATATATATCCGGCTAATGAAAACTCATCTCCATTAATTTTTTCATATACTCAAAATATGATAGATTTATATACACCCGACATAAAATATGGCAAATGGTTAAATAAAGCTGACACTCGTTCTGATGAAATTGCAGCTGTTGTAACTTATAATACTAAATATAAAGTAGGCGATTTAGTTGAATTCACAGATTCTGTTAATCATTATAACTTCAGGATTATCGGAATGTTAGATAAAACAGCACAGACTATAAATACAAATGGTGATTCAAAAAGTAACTATTATTATACATTTAAAGATATATATCAAACAAAAAATTTGCTTGAATTTTATGTAAATTACGAAGATGTCAAAAATGCAGAGATTTCACAAGAACCAATTGGAGCACTTTTTGTTGTATATGAAAAAGGCTTAAATGATGAAGAAAAATTAGAACTAAATAGAAAATTATATCAATTTGGAGCACTAATGGATTTATCAGAATTGAACCAAAACAGCATAGAATATTTAAAAAGTGATATAACACTGATTTTACCTATAAGTTTATGCATACTTATTCTTACAATTATAAATTCTGTTGCGGTAAATGCTATTCAAACAAAAACAAATTTAAAAGCTTATTCTATATTTTTTATTTGTGGAGCAAAATGGAAAGTTGGAATAATTATCAGTCTTCTAAACGGTTTATTTACATGGCTGTTTGGTGTTGTATTATCAGGAATTTTAGCTTTCATTTTTACAAATATGAATGGTTCTTCGCAATATATTATAAGCTTTAATCTTCCGGAAATAATTATGTGTGTACTTATGGGACTCTTGAATATAATAGTATCAATAATACTCCCGATTTTAATTATTTCAAAGCAAAATCCACGTGAATTATTGATAGATAATAAATAAAGACAACAGGTAGGTAATCATGATAAAAATATCAAACATAACAAAAAAATACAATCCTA
>URYE01000125.1 GCA_900551945.1 uncultured Eubacterium sp.
CTGTAAGCACAAAGAGTGGTAGAATTATAAAAGTTGTATCCAGAGAAGAAGAGAAGAGTACATTGACTGAATCAGACAGTGAAATGGACGAAAGAGCGGTTGAAGCTGTTAAGGCAGCGATAAATAAAGCTAAGATTTGTAAGAAACCTATAGCAGGTTATGATAAAGAAAAAAAGCGGGCTTATGTAGAGTATGCGAATGGGGAAAGAAAGTATGCAGAATAGAAAACTGATGATTCTTGTATTAGCAGGACCAAATGGCTCGGGGAAAAGTACAATAACAACTTTTTTTGATAAAGTTGGTAAATATACTAATGCTGATGATGTTGTTGCGACTACAGGAATGAATAATATGGAAGCTGCTGTTTTGGTTGACAGGATGAGATATGAATCAATTGCCAAGAAAGAAGATTTTACATTTGAAACAGTCTTGTCATCTGAATATAAGTTAATAAGTTAAACATTTTAAGAAAAGCAAAAGAAGAGGGATATTTTATAAAATGTGTATTTGTTTTGACAGTTGACCCACAAATTAATATTTCCAGAATAGAATCCCGTGTGGCAGCAGGTGGACATAATGTTGATAGCAGTAAAGTTATTGAAAGATATTATAAATCAATTAATAACATAAAAGAGTTACTTGATATATGCGATATTATGCATGTTTATGATAATACCAAATCACCAGAAAGAATTATTCGTAAGCATAAAGAAGAACTATCAATATATCCAAATGAATATTGGAGTGAACAGGATATATTAGGATTGATGGAATAATGTTGTTGTTATCTTATCTTGGAATACCAATACAATTTATTACACCACAGAATTTCGGTTCTGGGGTGTTTTTTGACATTAATTACATTAACCCTTCATCTGCATCCTATACTTAAGTGGCGAAACAAGAAACTCCTTTTTAAATGCATAACTAAAGTAGCTGGTACTTTTAAATCCACATTCGTAAGCGATTTCATCTATTGGTTTGTCAGTATTTGACAGTAAAACTATAGCATGTTCTAATCTTACCTTAGATAAATATCTTGAAAAAGCTTCTCCTGTATTTTGTTTGAATAGCCTTGAAAAATGAGAGCTGGAAAAGCTAAATAATTTACAAATATTATCTACATTTATATCAGTCATATAATTAGAGTCTATATATCTCATAACATTATTGATATTTTTGTTTATTTTCTTGCCCTGGCTGCCGTTTATATCATGAGATAACTCATGCTCAATAATAAATATAATTAAGTATATAAGCAATGCCTTTAATTTAGAATCTGAGTATGGTGAATTAATATTATACTCAGTCAGCATCTTTTCAAAAATATTACGGACAACTTGCTGGTCTTCCTGATTCAGAATGTGGTATTTTTCAGCGTAGAATCTGTTAAATGCAACAGCAGATATTTCTGACTTTATATAATCAGCTATATCAAATGAATATTTAATAAGTATGCTGTTATGCGTTTCATTGCTGGTATAAAAGGTCTGGTGATGTAATCCAAGAGGCATTGTTCCAACATATCCTCTGAGAATATCCCACTCTCCATCAGTTGAGTATACATGATGACTGCCAGATATCTGAAAACCAATCTCATAATGTTTTATACATGCACTCATTGATGGCATATGAAAATTAATATCTTTTCCGTTATAAACGATACTTCTGTTTATTTCAAAATTATTACCATCTTTTATAGGTCTTGGCATGCATTTTACTTCCTTCCAATGATATTAAATATAAAAATAGCATAATATCTAAAATTCTATTTGTAAAGTGATATTTTTTATAAAGAAAGCGACAAATTAATAATGTATAATACATATGTAACTAAGCAGTTGTTTTTTTGCGGAGGGATTAGTAATGAATGATGAGAGAATGCCAATTAACATTTATAAACTTGATGCTGGTTATAATGATAAGGGAATGAATAGTAATGAACTTATTAAAGATTATAAACGGAATATACATAAATGGTATTTTATAGCTGCAGCCGACATTGTGTTTGCCTTGATTATAGCATTTGTTAATTTTAAAGTTCCTGACACGGTAATGATGAGCCTGATTATTTATATTGTAGTATTGGCACTGCTTATAGTAAGTATTGTCAGGATTCATGGGTATCGTTTACAGTGTAGAAATATAAAGGGAGATTTAACAGATGAAAAAATATAAGCTGAGCACGAGGATAAGTGCTTATATAGCTGTGATTTTATCGCTGGCTATGAGTGGGTTGACCATAAGAAGCCTGATTGTTAAAAGAAATGCTCATTCAGTAAGTGTTACATTATATGGAATTGTATTTGTGTTATTACTGGTTGTGTCAGCAGTTTCATTGATTGTGTACATATACAAGAGTAAGATTGGAATATATGTAAGTATTGCCTGTCTGGTTATTATATTTGCATATGGAATTATAATGAAAGATTCACCATTACAACTCATAATTATATTTCTGCCAGTTATTTACGCTATGTTTTCAACTAGAGAGTGATTGGAAAAATTTAACTTTCTTCGATTGGACTTCCAGCGGTTCTCACACCACTAAAAGTCCAATCGTCTTCCATTAGAAAGTCAAGCAGCAGTAGAAAATAATTATAAACAAGAACCGCCTCTCAATGTTGAGTGGACATCTGATGAAGAGGCAAAGTTTAAATGGATATCATCTGAGATTCTAAGCCTTAATAAGGAAGGGGCAAAAGTGCGGGTCAAAGATCAAATTGATTTTATAAAATATCATTATGAAACAGAATGTACAGTCAGGTGGAATGAAAACCTATCAGAGACTAAAATTAAAAATGCTAGTATTACGGCGGTGTAAGCATTTGTTGCGGATGGTTGATATATTAGAGTTAATATGATACTTGCGGATTTAGAAGTCGACACATTTAATAACATTGGCATTGAGATGGAATAATATTCTTTCTTCAATAAAGTAATGAGCAGTTATGGAAATCTGTGGGTAGTGCTACGCATACAACAGATATGTAACACTACCAGATACAAATCCCCTATTTATGGGATTTTCAAGCTATCAAAATATTCTCAAAGAGATAATGAATTCTTTTTGCAAAAGAATTATCACAATCCAGAACATTTCAGAACGTTTCAGAAAAGTATGTTACACCTCGGAAATTATATAATCAGAATTATAAGATAAATATAATTACATA
>URYE01000126.1 GCA_900551945.1 uncultured Eubacterium sp.
TGATACTGGCATTTATAGACATATAGATTTTGACAACAGGATAATAGCTTTTAAAGATTTTATAAACAATAAGAACATTCCCTATGATGATAGTGGTCACGGAACACATGTTTCCGGTATAATCGCAGGAAGTGGAAAAGCAAGCAATGGGCGTTTCAAGGGAATAGCACCTATGAGCCAGATTATATCAGTTAAGGTTCTTGACTCATATGGCAATGGCAAAATAGGCAGTGTCATAGATGGCGCTAACTGGATAATCAACAATAAAGACATTTACAATATAAAGGTTGCAAATATATCCTTTGGAACAACTCCAAACAGCAATGTAGATATTGAAAATACAATCCGACTTATAAAACACATAGAAAATATGTGGCATAACGGCATAGTTGTTGTTGCAGCCGCCGGTAATAATGGTCCATGTGCCAAAAGTATTACAGCTCCTGGTACAAGTCATATTATAATAACAGTTGGAGCTATGGATGATAAAACATTTCATTCAGGGCGTGGACCTACCACTGACGGTTTTCCAAAACCAGAACTTGTTGTCGCTGGTTCTAACATCACAGCATGCAGTAACCGAAAAAATGGATATTCCACAAAAAGTGGAACATCCATGTCAGCACCTATAGTCAGCGGAGCTATTGCACGTCTTCTCACCAGTCATGACATGACACCTGAAGAAGTCCGCTGCCGTCTTAAAAAATGTTGTAACAAAGTTAACCTCCCACACAACCAGCAGGGCTGGGGTCACCTTGATATCATAAAATTCATTACTATGAAAACATAGCTTATTTAATAAAAGGATAAATATTTATAAATCCTGCATTCTGCTGTTCTGCCAATTCTCTTGAATATTGAAGCACATCAAGCATAATATACTGTATAGCTATCATAGCCAATGCAATCAGTATAAGAATCACTAAAGGAATCCACTTATGCTTTTTTAAACGATCCATAAGTTTACCGTTGCCTTTGCCACCTCTGCTATTATTTTTATTATTCTTAAAATAACTGCTGTCTACCATATTATCTCCATTTCATTATTCATATTTGTTTCTTTAACATCAAATATAAATTTTTCTTTACGTTATAATCATATCATTTTAAAAAAGCATTGGCAATTATATATATGTTGTTTATTAATATTCTGCTATTAATTTCATATAAATACACAAAAAAGCTTCTGCATTTTATTGAATGTAAAAGCTTTTTAAAATATCATAATAATCCTGAACTATCTGATATCCATCTTCATTAAACTTATCTTATAGACCTTTTTGACCGCCTTTACTTCACGCAGTATATGATTTCTGCGCTTTTTACTAAAGAGCAAACGCACAATCCGGTAAAACCAATATACCGGTATCAGAAACTTGTGCTTTACCAATAACGGATAATTCTCATACAGCTCCATTCCCGGAAATATAATATATCTGCTACATCAATCACCATAAGCTTATGGTCTGCCTTGATTTCTAGTGTTTTCTTAAACTGCATGATAACTGTTACTACTTGTTTTTTACTGATTTGCTAATATTTTACTGTATTTTGTGGGTTATGGCAACGGTGAGTTTAAAACGCACAACATTATAACAATTCAACTGCTGAATCATCAACACCACTATCTTTTAGCAATATTTAAGTTATCAAATAAAAGCTGCCAAAATAAAAAGACAGCTTCTACATCTTATTACAGACATAAAAGCTATCTTTCTGAAATTATTATTATTCTCTTTTATACTGTAAGAGTTTTTTCTAATAGTGCTTTAGCATTCTCATACTGCTGTTCTGTGATATTCAACATATCACAAGCTTCTTCTACAGTACCTATCTTTTTTGCTAATGTTTCAATATTATTCACAAGCATCTCTGCTGCTCTCTCTTCTGCATATTCCTTTGCATATTCCTTAGCATAATCTTTAATTATGTCACACATAGAATCAACTCCCTTCCCATCATTCTTAAAGTATGATAACCTATCCGATAATTCTGGAAACTTATCATTATCGATTTCTTTCTGTAAAAAGCACTTCATAAGTTTTCCTACATCTGTATTATCGGTATCTGCATACTGTGTATTAACAAACACTCTTGATAATCCATCGTCTACAGTTGTATTAGTTTCTCTTATAACTGAATCAATATGGTAGATTGTTCTTCCCAGCCTGAATACATCATACTCTGAAATATACACAACTATGACATCTGGTATTTCAGAAAACTTCTGACCCTTTTCAGAAAATCTTGATACAATACTTGATGCATTATATCTTACTCGTCTTACATCATCGTTTACATTTTCTTTCTGTATCTCTATGTTGCACAGCGCTCCGTTGCCTAATGTACATAATGCATCAAGCCTTACTGCTCTTCCAAATATATTGGCAATACTGTCTTCTGATATCACTTCTTCTACTATAAGCTTCTTATCGTTAAGTATTACCCTTAGTATTTCCTGACACACTGCCTTAGATTCTGCTAACTTCTTAAACATAGCATCATCTATTGGTCTTAACTGTCTTACTCTTTTTATTAATTCTTCAATTCTATCCAAGTTTTACTCCTTTATTTTATTATAAGTGCGCCCCTTCACTTTTGTAAACAACAAACTATATTCTCTATATGCTCATTTCTTAACAATATATTGTTTACTATTTTTAGTATATAATAATTATACTTATAAATCAACTAATACATTATCTGTATATTTTATAATTTTCTATGTACTTTATTTATTACACAAAGCTATTTTTATACTTACTCATAGCATAACTGTATGCTATATTTTCTCAATAACTTTATAATAACTTTTACTAAAAATCTCCTCAAATTCTTTAGCACATATATACTAAATTTAGTAACATTCTGCTATTAATTTCATATAAACACACAAAAAAAGCTTCTACATTTTATTAAATGTAAAAGCTTTATAACGTTATTATAACTTTGTTAAAATGTAACAATAGTTTGTGTTACTTTTAGTGTTACCTCTTGATTATATCTTGTAAAAAAGTGATATTCAGCATCCCTTTCTTTCAGTATTTATGCGGCTTCACAAGATATTTACAATAAACATAATAACAGGGGTGGAGAGAATCGAACTCCCACCAAAGGTTTTGGAGACCCCTATGA
>URYE01000127.1 GCA_900551945.1 uncultured Eubacterium sp.
TCTTCTGCATCACCTGCATTTGTAAAATTACATCTGCCCTTTCCTGTTATAAAAAGCTTTTTGCCTAATTTTTCATTTTTTTCAAATAATGTAACATTATGACCTTGTGATACAGCAGTTATTGCTACCATCATTCCCGCAGCACCGCCACCTATAACAATTACATTTGCCATATATATACTCCTTATAATAATATTTTACTGCCAAGCAGATATTCACAATCTGCTTTTTGAATTATTCCTGACTAATCTCCACAGCAAGCTATGGAGTTTGCCACTTATTTATCACACTATCGCTTACCATAAATTTATTAGAAAAAATCTACACATTTCCTAATATAAACTTACTTGTGTTCCTAATTCACATGTATACAATATACATTGGTTACTTACTAGTGTTAAATACTATTTTAAAGAGTAACATATATCGACAACTTTATCAATTTATAAATCTTCTTTTTATTTGTTCAAACTTCTCCTTTGTTATAAGTGCGTCTTTATCTGTTGACTTAAATTTAACAATATAAGACCATCTGCCATAAGGCTCGATTTTTTTAATATATGTTGTATTTATTATATAAGACTTGTGGCTTCTCATAAATACATCTGTCGGTAATCTATTTTCTAACTCGCTAAGTGAAACAGAAGTGTTGTAAATCTCACCGTCAACTGTGTAAATATATGTACTATTATCAGCTCTTTCTATCATTATAATATCTTGTACACTTATAAAATTAAGACTTTCTTTACCCTTTATTAAAAGCTGAGTTTTGTCTTCTTTTTCTTGACTGCCTTTTTCATTTAATGTCGAATTGTCACTAGAATTTTCATTTGCACTATCATTATTTGTGATACTATCTTTACTTATTATTCGCTCAATTCTTTCAAGAGTATGATTAATTCTTTCAATGTTAAATGGTTTTATAAGATAATCAAACGCATACATTTCAAAAGCATTTGACATATATTCGGAGTGAGCTGTTGCAAATATTATCTTTGTATCTGGAGCTATTTGTGATATAACTTTTGCACAGTCTATACCACTACTTTTATTAATTTCAATATCCATAAATACAACTTGTGGCTTATACTCATTAAAGCCTAAAAGTCCATCAGTCATATTGTCACATTCATATACAACTTTAAAACTTTCTCTTTTTTCGATAACTTTTCTTAAAATAAGTCTTATATGTGGCTCATCTTCTACAAGCATAACATTAATTACCATTTACGCTTACTCCTAATTATTATTTTATCTTTTATGTCTTTTTTTACACATAGGTTCAGATAATACTTCTGACATAATAAATGCGTTTCTTAGTTGTTTTCTTTTGTATTCTTCTTTAGTTAGTTTATCATGTTCAAGTTTATTTAATTTACTTTTGTTAAGGTCTTGTTCACAAAAACAATTGTTCTCACACTCTTTATCTGCTTGTATATCAGCCTTTTTTTTAGCTTTTTTCTTATCTTTTTTCTTATTCTTCTTCTTTGAACTTGGTGCATCAAAAGCTTCTATATCAGAACTATTTGAACTAGCTTGATTAATATGACTACCTATATCATGTGAATTATTTTTTGATAAATTCTTATGCTTTTTACTATGCTTTACAACTCCTGATATAGTATCATCAATAACATCTGATATAATATTATTCAATCCACCGCCTAAATTAATCATTATTATCACCCTCTAAAATACTTCCAATATCAGAGTCGTCCTTTGCAATATTTTCACGCATCTTAGTATCTGCTTTGATATTCTGCATATCATAGTAATCCATAATTCCAAGTTTTCCTGTCTTTAAAGCATATGCCAACGCCTTTGGAACTTCTGCTTCTGCTTCAACAACATAAGCTCTCATTTCCTGCTCTTTTGCAACAGCCATTGCTCGTCTTTCTTCTGCTTTTGCCTGTGCAATATTTTTATCTGCTTCTGCTTGTAAGCTCTGTAAATGAGCCCCAATATTACGTCCTACGTCAATATCTGCAATATCTATTGAAAGAATTTCAAATGCTGTGCCAGAGTCAAGTCCCTTTGACAATACAAGTTTTGAAATATCATCAGGATTTTCAAGCACTTGCTTATGTGAAGTTGAAGAACCAACTGTTGTTACGATACCTTCACCAATTCTTGCAAGTATTGTTGACTCTCCTGCACCACCGACAAGTCTTTCAAGGTTAGTTCTTACTGTTACTCTTGCCTTTACAAGAAGTTCGATACCGTCTTTTGCAACGGCTGAAATATTAGGTGTTTCAATAACTTTAGGATTAACACTCATTTTAACAGCTTCTAATACATCTCTACCTGCAAGGTCAATAGCTGCTGCCTTTTCAAATGGAAGCTCAATCCCTGCTCTTTCAGAAGCAATAAGTGCGTCAACCACACCATCTACATTTCCACCTGCAAGGTAATGCGCTTCAAGCTGATTAGAGCTTATACTTATACCAGCCTTTGTCGCCTTAATCAAAGGCATTATAATTCTTGCTGGAACTACTCGTCTAAGTCGCATACCAATAAGGTTAAACACACTTACCCTTACACCTGCTGCCATTGATGATATCCACAAACCTAATGGCACAAATGTCAAAAACAGTACTAACAATACTAATACTATACCACCTGTTACTAATAAACCTACCATAATTATTACCCCTTTTCATATTTATTTTTATATAAAATAGTAATAGCTACTATTATATATCTACTATTGTTATATTTCTTTTACTACAAGTGAAGAATTGCTTATCTTGTATATTACAACTTTTTTATCTTTCTCAATAAATCTTCCGTCAGAAATCACATCAAATTCGACACCTTCAATTTTAACTCGCCCTGCTGGACGAAGTGCTGTTGTAGTAATTCCCTGTTTGCCAATAAGATATTCCAAATCAGTTGAACTTATGTAACCTGTTTCTTTTTCCTGTTTATCCTTTAACACGATAGGACTTTTGAATACCCCTTTAGATAAAAGAAATGTCATTATTACAACAAACACTGTAAGCAAAATAAGAATTATTGCTATTATCACTGCCGGTATAATGAATAAAAGTTTCTGTTGTCTTTCATTTTTCATACGCTAGT
>URYE01000128.1 GCA_900551945.1 uncultured Eubacterium sp.
TAGCAATAATGGTTATAACTGACACAGGAGCACCTCCTTATTTAGTTTTCATTGTACAAACATACAATATCATAATTCTATACTTATTTATTATTCTTGTCAAGAAAAATAAGTATTATAACTCTCATTGACTATAATATCAAGTGCTTTTTTAATATTATCAGTATTAAAACCTTTATTGTAAAAATAGCTCATAAGCTTCGATTGTTCTTTATAGCCTAGCTCATTATACTTATTGGCTTTCTTTCGCATTTGCTCTAATATATGTTCAAATTCTATATCAGTATTATCACTGTAAAATTCTTCACAGGCTTTATAAATGATGTTGCGGTCAATTCCTTTGCTAGAAAGAAACATTTCTATCTGCTTTTTGCTTTTCTTGCCTGCTTTAAAATCTATATAATTCTTTACATATCTTTCGTCATTGATATATCCAAATTGTTTTACATAAGCAATAGCATATTGTATACAGCTTTCAGGATAATATGATGCTTTTAATTTGTTATATAATTCGCTTTCAGTATAATCCTTTGATAATAAAAGGTTCATTGCTCTTGTTGTAGCCCTTTTAGGTAATAATTCGTTAATTATTTCGTTAAAAGCTATATCATCAATATGTTCATCATTTTTTATATTGTATCTTTTTAATTCACTAATATATAGAGCAAACGCAGGCTCATAGTCAATATATATAAGCCTTCGCTTGCTTGTTAATTCTTTTATCTGTGTTACTATATTACTTTTCATTGTTGTTAGAGTCTTCTAATACTTCTGTTTCTTCCGAAGTTTCAGCAAATTCTCCTATTTTGTAGTGTTTTCTTACCTTTGTATCTATTTCTTTCATAATATCTGGGTGTTGTGCAAGGAACTGCTTTGCATTTTCTCTACCTTGTCCAATCTTTTCACCATTGTATGCAAACCATGCACCACTTTTTTGAACTACATCTATATTAGTTGCAAGGTCAAGAATATCTCCCTCTTTAGATATTCCTTTACCAAACATAATATCAAATTCAGCTTCTTTGAATGGAGGCGCAACTTTATTTTTTACAATCTTTACTCGTGTTCTGTTACCTATAACTTCGCCTGCTTGTTTCAATGTTTCAATTCTTCTTACATCAAGTCTTACAGAAGAATAAAACTTAAGAGCTCTACCACCAGTTGTTGTTTCTGGATTACCAAACATTATACCTACTTTTTCTCTAAGCTGATTGATAAAGATAACTACACAATTGTTCTTACTAACTACTGGTGTAAGCTTTCTTAATGCCTGTGACATCAATCTGGCTTGTAAACCAACGTGTGAGTCACCCATATCACCATCTATTTCTGCCTTTGGTACAAGTGCGGCAACAGAGTCAACTATAACAATATCAACAGCACCAGAACGAACCATTGTTTCTGTTATCTCTAATGCCTGCTCACCACTATCTGGCTGTGATATATAAAGATTATCAATATCTACACCAATATTCTTAGCATACACAGGGTCTAATGCGTGCTCGGCATCTATAAATCCAGCAATACCACCATTTTTTTGAACTTCTGCAATGATATGTAATGCTACAGTAGTCTTACCACTTGATTCAGGTCCATATATTTCAATAACTCTACCCTTAGGTACTCCACCAAGTCCTAATGCTATATCAAGGCTTAATGAACCTGTTGGAATTGCTTCGATATTAAAATTAACATTAGCATCGCCAAGCTTCATAATAGAACCTTTACCAAACTGTTTTTCAATATTAGAAATTGCGGCATCAAGTGCCTTTAACTTATTTTCATCTTTTACCATTATAATCCTCATTTCTAAGCGAATATTAATAATTAGTTATATTGTAATAACTATAGGAAAACTATCTGTTCCCGCTTATAAACAAATAGTTAAAATGTTATATAATCATGAACATCTGTTCGTTATAAATATAATATAATAAAAACTTTGTGTTGTCAAGCAAAAAACGAATATTTGTTCGCTTATTAATTTAACACTATCAAGTGATTTTTAACTTATATTTGCAAGAAAAACTAAAAGTGGGACTTGCTAGTATAATATAAAGAAAAGTGTAAATACACAAATTGCTTTTGATAAATTACGGTAGAAGCTTAAATAAATCACATTTATCACTTTATAATTTACAATAAGAAAATTACTTGTATAGAGAAAGACTTCAAATTTTTTAACAACCGACTATATTCTAATATAATAGTTGATAACAATTATTAAACTTATATTTATAGATATTATTTGATATATTGAATTTATTATACCATATATTACATCGTATGTAAAGCTTTAAAATATTTTTTTAATTATTCATATAAACGAATCATATCTTTACATAAGTTTTTTGAAGCTTAGTACCTAGTACAGTTGAGTAAACTCTACTGTAAAGGATGTTGTCACCCCTATGATGTAACTCCACTTTAGGTAGTAATACTTATATACTCTATCGCCAATTTAAAAGCATTTTCAACAGCTTGATACCTAATAGCTTGTCTATCACCTGCAAAGTTAAATTCTTTTGCTTCTAATATTTCAAAATTTCCAGTATTATAATACACTCCTATATATACAAGTCCAACTGGTTTATCATCTTCCTTTTCTGGACCTGCTACCCCTGTTACTGCTATTCCTACATTAGCATTTGCTTTTTTAGCTGCGCCAAATGCCATTTCCTTAGCGGTCTGTGAACTTACTGCTTTGTATTTATCAAGTGTATCATTACTTACTCCTAATAAATCGTGTTTTGCTTCATCACAATATGTTATAAAGCCTTCTTTAAATACACTAGATGCTCCAGATATATTAACAATAGATGCTGATACAAGTCCTGCTGTACATGACTCAGCCGTTGTGATTGTAAGCTTTTTTGCCTTCAGAAGCTCTACAAGCTCTTTTTCAAGCATAACCATTTTATTTTCATCAAAAAACATAATTTTTTCTCCTTTTAATTTAATAACAATATTTAGGCGTTTGCGAAACTCCACAAGCTGCATAA
>URYE01000129.1 GCA_900551945.1 uncultured Eubacterium sp.
TTTACATAATTGTTATACCATTTTTTATGAGTTTTATATCTATTCTCTTGTAATCTATTTTGATTATCAAATGTATGTTTTCCACCAAATCCAACTGAATAAATATTATTCTTAATCTGATATACAAGTTTATTTTTTGCTTGTATCATTTTATTAAATTTATTCTTTTGATAATAAAGTGATTTCTTTAAATTCCTATATTTTTCAAGTTGATTTTCTCTAGCCTTATTATTTGTAACAATAGGTTTTAATTTATCAAGTTTATCTATGATTTGTGATATTTTTACTTGTTTTGTTTGAATTTTAGTTTCTAATTGTTTTAACTCTGTTTTTTTTAATTCTTTATAAGATTTCATTCGACCTTTTATATCGTAACGAATTGCATTAATTGTTCTTTTAAGATAACCATATTTATTACATATATCTGTTACAAAGTTAGACTCTTTTGGATATTTTGTTTTAAAATCAGAAGCAGTCATTTGATGCCACATATCACGATAACATTTGTTATATTCTTTTACATAATCATCAAGATATATTCTTAATTCAGAATTAATAGAAGCTGGTAATCTTGTTTCTATTGTATATACTTTTGTTGGCATATAATCACTCCTTCTTTATTTGTAATATATGGCTACATTTGTATATTCTTACTACTATTTATTTATAACTTCTATAATACTTTTAAATTTTCATCTTGTTTAATTTTTTCAACAATTTCATCAAATATATTTGTTTTTGAAATTATTGATATCATATCTTCAACAAGTTCATCATGTAATGTTTTTTCATTACTTTCATCTTGTAATACAATAATAGAAGTTCCACACGCATTAAACATAGTTTCTAAATAATTAAATCCAAATCTTGTTAATCTGTTTTTATATGTAATATATACATTTCTTACTTCGTGATTACTTATCATACCAAGTAATTTTTGTAATTGTTTACGTTTATCATTTAAACCTGAACCAACTTCTTTTAATATAATAGGATTTTGGATATCTTTTGCATTTTCAACTAAATACAAAGCTTGTCTATCTAAATCACCACTTTGTTTTTGTTCATTACTAGATACTCTTGCATAAATTACATCATGTCGTTTTGAATTTGTATCATCATAAATAAGCCCTTTATCATCGAGATACTTAATTAAGTCTTCTCTCATAATTACACGTCTATTGCCTTCCGTGCGACATACCTTTAACTTCCCTAATTTATCATAATTTTGAATTGTTCTTGTAGTAATCCCAAGTATTTTAGCAGCTTCACCAGTACGATAAGCAGTTTTTGTAAAATCTGATACCTTATACATATATATACCTCCATAACAGGAATGTTAATAATAGTTCTATTAACATAATTCCCTATTATTATAACATATATAAGATAATTTCGCAATCTTATTTATAGAAAAAAGTGGAAAACAAACTGGTTATTTTCTATTTTTATATTATCTGTTAATCAACCCTATAAAATCTCACGCTACTAACACAACAAGTTGTGGCAGAACTTAATTATTTCAAAAATATACAAACTTTGTATATCACAATAGCAATAAAATATAAAAAATATTATACAATATAATGTGTATCTATCCAATTATAAAAATTAACTACCATAAAAAGGAAAATCAAGGCGTGTATCAGTCATACCACCTTGATTTTCCCATGTAAAGATTATAACTTTCTATAGAAGAACAACTTATCAAATGTATATCCAAGCTCTTTATAATCAATAATCTGCTCAGTATTACCAACAAATAAACAGCCGTCCTTTACAAGTGACCTGTTAAACTTCTTATAAATATCTTCCTTAGCTTCTTCTGTAAAATAAATCATTACATTACGACACACAATAAGGTGCATACCAGAAGGATAAGCATCTTTTAAAAGATTAGCCTTCTTAAACTCAACACATCTTTTAATCTCATCAGAAATCTTATAAAAACGGTCACCCATCTTTTCAAAATACTTATTCTTATATTCAGCCGGAAGTCCCTTAAGACTATTTGCTCCATATACGCCGTCTTTAGCTTTAGCAAGTACTTGCTCATCAAGGTCAGTTGCATATATATGAACCTTTGACAATGGAACTTTCTTAGCAAGCACCATCGCAAGTGAATAAGGCTCATCTCCTGTTGAACAAGCCGCACTCCATATTTTAAGATTTGGACCAAACTTACTTATAAGGTCTGGTAAAATAACATCTTCTAATGTCTTCCACAATGCAGGATTTCTGTAAAATTCTGACACATTAATTGTTATGTAATTAACAAATTCGTCCATAAGCTCTTTATTAACCTTAAGTGCCTTACAATAACTGTCATACCCATCATACTTATTTCTTGCTATAAGTGTGTCAATTCTTCGCTTCATCTGTCGCTCTTTATACGCATTCAAATCTATTGTTGTCTGCTGTAATATAAACTTTTTAAAATCTTCATAATCTTTTATCATGCCATTCCTCTTTCCTGCAAACTTTTTGACTTCTGCAAATTATGCAATGCAGTATGTCTGTCGTGCATTGTATCATTATTATTTATAATAACACATTTTCACTGATAAATCTTCTAATTCTTAAATAAATTTGCAAATATTCCAAAATTTCGACACAAATATGGTATACTAATTCAAGTATATTAAATTATTTTATATTTTTATTTAAAATAACAATATAATACAAATAATAATCAAGCAAATTATATATTTAATATTAGTGCTTGATTATATTATCTTAAATATTACAATTAA
>URYE01000130.1 GCA_900551945.1 uncultured Eubacterium sp.
TATGTGACCTATATCTGCTCTTATTTGCTTGTATATAACCTTTCTTCTGAACTTTGGTGCAAATACTATATGATATTTGTATGTCCATTTTGTGTGTGATAAACTGTTGTTATCCATTTGGATACCTCCTTGTTGTATTGAATTTGGTTGGCGAACCTTAAACTCATTATAACATGGAGGTTTTTTCTTGAAGCTAAAGCTTTCTGGGAACACACCTGCATAGCAGGTGGTTTATTTTTATTGTCGATACAACTACAAAGAAAACTGATGCTCACGCACCAGTTTTCTAATATGGGATTTTTACCCCCACTCTTGACAAAGAGCCTATAAAACTTATGTTTTTTAATTTACTAATCTAAATATTTATTATTAAAAATATATCTTAATTCCAAATATCGTCTTTAAATACTATCTTTCTATAAGTCTCAAACTTAACCCACTTATTAAAGAACTCACTACTAATAGCACTCTTTTCGTCTTCTTTTGCAAGTTCTTCTTTGAATTGGCTAAGCTCAGCTTCACTTGTTACATTAACAGCAAAACCTCTGCCGTTAATAACTGGAACGCCTGAATATTCATAATCAGAAAGCTTTTCAATACTTACAACCCTTCTGTCACGAACCTTAACGGCAACTCTTTCACGAAGAACAACAATATCAAAGCTATCTGGATATTGATAACTTTCACCTGCTACTGGAATTTCATCACCAATAGTATATGTCTTGTCAGTAGTTCTCACCTTAGTGATTGTCATACTGTCAAGGTTATAATAGAACTCCTCGAAGATATCTCCATTAGCCTTAAGACTTCCATATACAAATGCCGCCTTAATATCCTTGCTGTCATCAACAGAAGAATTTTCAACAACACCACAAGCTGATGTCATATTAGTAATTCTGTCAATTAAAATAAGCTCACCTAAAGTCTTATGCTTCTTAAATTCATCAAGCACAATAGCTTCTTGAAGTGAAATGTCACAAACAGCAATTTCATTTTTCTTAAGCACATTAGCTGGAATAAATTCTCCAGTATTAACATCTATCTTATACTGAATACCTTTAAGAATTGCTGGTATTTGCTTAGTTCCAAGCTTTACAAGATAATCTGAACCAGGTGTAAGCTCGTTGTCATCCATCCAAAGAATTGTTGCTGTAAATGATTTGCTAAGTGGTAAGTTAGTTCCCTTTGAAAGTACACAACCTCTTGATACGTCTACTTCTCTATCAAGCTGAATTGTCACAGGCTGTCCCATAAATGCTGTTTCAGACTGCTTGTCACCTACAAGAATACTCTTAACCTTAGCATGTTCATTGCTAGGAAGTGTTGTAATTTCATCACCAACTGCTACACTACCAGACTCAATCTGTCCCTGAAAACCTCTAAATGTATGGTCAGGACGGCATACTCTTTGAACTGGCATATAGAAGCCTTCTTCCTGCTTCTTTTCAGTTACATCAATCTTTTCAAGGTATGGTAAAATAGCTTCGCCCTTGTACCATGGAATATTTTCAGACTTAGTTGTAACATTGTCACCCTCTGTCGCTGACACTGGGATAATGTATACACTTTCAAGCTTTAACTCTTGCGCAAGCTCGTCAATCTGAGCCTTAATTTCATTAAATCTAGCTTCGTCATAACCTACAAGGTCCATTTTATTTACCGCAAATACAAAGTACTTAATACCCATAAGTGCGCATATTCTTGCGTGTCTTCTTGTCTGAACAAGTACGCCCTGCTTTGCGTCAATAAGGATAATTGCAAGGTCGGCAAAAGAAGCACCAACTGCCATATTTCTTGTATATTCTTCGTGTCCCGGTGTATCAGCAACGATAAAGCTTCTATTGTCTGTTGTAAAATATCTGTAAGCTACATCAATTGTAATACCCTGTTCTCTTTCAGCCATAAGTCCATCAAGCAAAAGAGAGTAGTCAATAGCACCACCACGGCTTCCTACTTTACTGTCAAGCTCAAGTGCTTTTTCTTGGTCTGCATATAATAACTTAGCATCATATAAAATATGTCCGATAAGTGTTGATTTTCCATCGTCAACACTTCCACATGTGATAAATTTAAGTAAACTTCTCATTTAGAAATAACCCTCCCTTTTACGTCTTTCCATGCTTCCAGCGGCTTCATTATCTATAACTCTTGTTGTTCTTTCTGAAGATACTGCTGAAAGAGTTTCATCAATAATTTCATCAAGTGTTGTAGCTGTTGACTCAACACCACCTGTAAGTGGATAACAACCTAATGTACGGAAACGCACACTCTTCATTTCAATCTTTTCATCTGGTCTTAATTTAAGTCTGTCATCGTCTACCATAATTATATTGCCATCTCGCTCTATAACTGGTCTTTCTGCTGCAAAGTAGAGAGGTACAATATCAATATTTTCTCTCTTTATGTACTGCCAGATATCTGTTTCTGTCCAGTTAGAAATTGGGAATACTCTTATACTTTCACCCTTATTAATCTTAGAGTTGTAAAGCTTCCACATCTCTGGTCTTTGGTTCTTAGGGTCCCAAGCGTGATTTTCATTTCTGAAAGAGAATATTCTTTCTTTAGCTCTTGACTTTTCTTCATCTCGTCTTCCACCACCAAATGCGGCTGTAAAACCATACTTGTTAAGAGCCTGCTTTAACGCCTGTGTCTTCATAATATCTGTA
>URYE01000131.1 GCA_900551945.1 uncultured Eubacterium sp.
ATAACAGGTGGGAAAGATATAATTTTGAATAATGTTACAAGTAATATAAAAAATGAAATGAATTTTCAAGAGAGAAGTATACACAATATAGGAAAATATGTGGATAACTTTAATGAGTATTTAAAAAGCAAAGATTTTGAAGGAATGACAAAAGAATGGAAAAAAATACAGAACAAAAAAATAATTGGTTTTTTAGAAAAGAAAAAAAATTTTTGCATAACATAGATACTTTTTATTATTCAGTATCATTTTGTAATGACTTCTTAAAAGATACAGAAGATGAAAATGTTAAAACCTTCAGGAAAGATTTTGATAAAC
This sequence comes from uncultured Eubacterium sp., assembly GCA_900551945.1. Classification (GTDB taxonomy): domain Bacteria; phylum Bacillota; class Clostridia; order Lachnospirales; family Lachnospiraceae; genus Lachnospira. Next base: position 319 of record URYE01000131.1, read on the forward strand.
TGGCCGCTACTGAAGCTATTGATATAAATCTTGACTGGTCACTTCCCGGATTAGAAGATATGCAACTTATATATAGTAATCGTTCTTTTGCAGGATATTATAATAATTGTATTTCCTGCCCTGAACGATTTGATATATTTATTGCTACTCGTACACCAACGGATATCACTTCTGAAATATTAGTACAGCTAAGGTCTAAACCATTATGGTTACAGGGTGTTGTTTCTACTTTTGAATATTCTATGCGTGTTATAAATGCAATAGCAAAGTATTATCATCTTCAAATACACGAAGTAAAGGAAAATAGAATAGATTACTGCTGGCATACAAATTATTTACAGTCGCCTGAAAAATACTTAAGAATTGATAATTTTGTTCAAATGCAGGTAAGTAGATTTAAAAGAATTAATTATCAGTATCAGTTCAAACCGAATAATGAATATGAAAATGACTATATAAGTCTTGGTCGTCGTTCTGATAAATGTTTTGTAAGGATGTATCTAAAAACAAAAGAAGTAATCGAACAAGGATATAAACCTTGGTTTATAAATGAATGGTTTTATAATCAGATGATTTCACGCTTTGACTATTATGTATTGTCTAATTTATATGAACTTCGTAATTGGAAATATCTTGATATAATCAGGTTACAATTTTATTCCGAATATGGCTCAGATGAATTTTATAGAACAAAATGTAATGATTATATGCACGAACTTGCAACTAAAGGAGTTGTTAATTTTGATAGTGTAAATAAACTCGCTGATAAATTAGTACCTCGACTTACTGTAATAATGAATGTTGAATTTCAAACAACACGAAAAGGTACAAAGAGCTATTGCTTAATTGAATATGAGCGTAATAAAAAATATGGAGTTACAAAAAGAATATATGATTATCTTGATAATCGTAGGATGATTTCTGACTATCTTACACACGATACATTAAGACTTGTTGATATTAATTCTGACAGTAATAAATCTCGCTGCGATTATACAAACTTCTGGAAATCTTTAAGACGTACAAAACAAATTGATGTTGCTAAATGTGTTCCAGAAAAATTACATAGAGATTATTCACGTAAGCTTGATTACAATCTTATGAAAAGAAGATATATTCATTCTGCTATATCTTTAAGTCTTTATGGTAAAGGGATTAATAATGATGAGGTTGAACAGGATCTTATTGATAATCTTGCTATGCTTAATGATAACGATATACACGCAGCTATGAATTATAAATATAAGCGTTCACATCAGCTTAATTCTGAAGATTTTGAAAATAAATTAGAGGACTAATTAATATGCAGCATATAAGTGATTATATTGATTTATTCATTGCAGACAGAAAGATATATTGTGAAGATGTTACTGTACAATCATATATCTTCTATCTTACTCGATTTAAAAGGTGGCTTAATGATGATGATTTTTCTTCACTTACTAAACAGACTTTAAAAAATTATATACTCTCTTTAAGGAATACAATGAAAAATACATCTGTAAGAACAAACTATCGTCCTGTTAAAGCATTTTGTAAATGGTTGTTTCAGGAGGATTATATCAATAAGGATATCACAATAGGTATTAAATTACCCAAAAATGATGCGTCTGTTGTCGAGCCTCTTACAAATACCGAAGTTGACTTAATAGACAATGCTATAATTGCTGGTTCCAACTCACTTAGAAACTTTTGTATTTTCCGGCTTATGCTTGATTGTGGATTAAGACGTCAGGAGGTTATTAATCTCAAGCGTAAAGATGTTAAGTTTGATAGAATTATTATTCGTAATTCAAAGAATAATAAAGATCGGATTGTATTACTTCCTAAGTTCCTATACTTAAGTATAAATAATTATTACATATCAAGCCATTATTCACACGATTATGTAATATCCAATAGTCCTTATGTATTTCTGGATAGGCTTAACAATAATCAGATAACAGAAGATACTATTAAAAAGATGTTTCAGAAGTTAAAAACTTCTTCAGGTGTTAATCGTGTACATGCTCACCTGTGCCGTCATACTTTTGCTACTTCATATCTGCAGTATGGTGGAAATATGGAAAAGCTGCGCTTATATATGGGGCATTCTGATTACGAAATACTTAAGAATTATTTACATATTTCCCTGGTATATCCTGATGTATATAAGCTCGATGATATCTTTTTTCAGGATTCCAAAAAAGTTTAGGTGTCTCCGATTTTAACATATACAAAAATCCCCTTACCTCAAAACGCTTGAGATAAGGGGATTTTCTTTCAATGAGCCCACCGGGGTTCGAACCCGGGACACCTAGATTAAAAGTCTAGTGCTC
>URYE01000132.1 GCA_900551945.1 uncultured Eubacterium sp.
TTTGTTGAAGTTTCTTTTATTTTTTTATTTTAACTAGCACAACAAGTTAATTTATCTAAATCTTGCATATTTGATATTTGTTGTATCAATTGCCCTACATTATCATACTTATACACTGGCATTCCGCCCAATGTATTAACTTCATTAATATCTAAAGTCTGTGAACAATCTGTTCTAAATCTGTTATATATAACTCCTACTTTCGGTAAAATAGGCTCTGATTTTTGTCTATCTAAAATTTTTATTGTATCCATAGCACTAATTACTTTATTGTTGGAATACTCCATACCATCTGACACTATATCTATAAAATTTGAATATGATAAAATCATTTGACATTTTTCATCAAATGTAAGAGCACTATCTATTATCAAATAATTATATTTATTCATTACTTGTATACTTTCAATTAGTCGTTGCAAATCATCAGGATTCAATTCTTCTATATCAAGTGCATTTTTACAGCCTGAATAATAATACACACCTGTGATATCTCTTTTTACTACACTTTCTAGCTTTAACTGTATATTAGTATTTCTACCCTTAAGTCCATATATAACATCACTAAATGTCATTATCCCTTCGCCATGAAAAAACAAATCTGCACTTGAAAATTTTTCCAAATCCAAATACAAAACTGTTCCGCCAAGTAAAGAAAGCCTTACTGCTAATGATGCTGCTATTGTAGAAGTTCCAACACCCCCTGCTGGTGATACTATTGATATTATTTTTAAATTATTATTATCATTAATGCTTGTTCCAACAATTTGTGAATTAACTTCTGAGAAAATACTGATGATACTCTTTCTAAATATTCTCTATCTTTTTCTAATATTGCTAACTTAATTTTCAAATTACCACCTCATTAACGAATTAATACATTTTATATATAGCAAAATACTATTTTCCTAATTTCCCTAAATTAGGTACTATTTACTCCACAGCGCAATTATATACCAAAAAAAAAACAACGCCACGATACAAATTATAACATTTTTCTTAGAAAATTTTTAAAAATATATAAAATTTGATAAAGAATGTATTTTTTCGATATATATTTAAAACGTTTTCCACAAAATGAAATACTTTTAGTCGAATTTACGATATTGTTTGTTTTAATTTGTATTATTTTCAATAATGAATAAATATTTATAATTACTTTTCCACATTTATTTTTATATGCCTTTAAGTATATTGGAGAGTTATTGTATATAAGAACCTAACGAGCTTTAGCCGTTAAAGTATCAGAAAAGATACTGCACGAATTTTTTATAATCTTTAGACAGTTGCACAAGCACAGGCTTTGGTTTGTTGTTAGCATAAAAAAAGTGATTGTCACACTAAAAAATTAGTATGACAATCACATCACTTTATAATATTTAATTATTATCTTTGCACATCAAAAGAAGCATTATCCATAAGTCTCTTAATCTGTTCAACACTTGTAATATTAGTATCACCACGAATAGAGTGTTTCATTACTGATGAAGCCACAGCGAAGTTGACAACATCATCTGGGTCCATATTTTCCATAAGAGCATATATAAGACCTGATGAGAACGCATCTCCACCACCAACTCTATCTACGATATCAAAATTAATTGTCTTACTTTCGTAAGTTTCACCATTTGTATAGAAGAATGCCTTAAGAGAATTGTTGCTTCCTGAATGAACGTAACGAACTGTTCTTGCAATAGCCTTCATATGATACTGCTTATCAATTGCCTTAAATACTCTGTCCATATCCTTAAATGAAGGGTCCATTGTAAGACCATCCTTTACATCTGTTCCATCTTCATTGTATACATGAATTGGTTCAATACCAATAAGCACATCTACATAAGGAAGATACTTGCTAAGTACATCTCTTGCAGTTCCAAATGACCAAAGTGTACTTCTAAAGTTAGGGTCAAAACTTACTGTAAGTCCTAACTTCTTAGCAGCTTTTACAGCCTTATCAATAAGCTTTCTACAGTTATAAGACAATGCCGGTGTAATACCACTTAAATGTAACCAGTCATAGTCTTTTAAGATGTCTTCAAAATCAACATCTGAATAATCGTACTCTGCAAATGCAGAATTCTCTCTATCATATATTACTTGAGAAGCACGAACTGCAATTCCTTCTTCAAGATAATACAGCCCCATTCTTCCGTCGGCCTTAATAATGTGCTTTGTATGTACATCATTAGCTTTAAGATAATTAATTGTAGACTTTCCTAAATCACTATTAGGAAGTACTGTAAAAAATGTACTATCTACGCCAAGATTAGCTAATGATACAGCTACATTGGCTTCTGCGCCACCATAATTAACAATGAAATCATGTGTAGTAACAATCTTTTCATAATTAGGTGGAGATAATCTTAACATAAGTTCTCCGATTGCTATAAATTTCATGTTCTCTCCTTCTTTGCATAAAAGTGTGTGTAATACTTTAGTTTCTATTAACGATAGTTTAAGGCTCGTATTTAGACCTATTTTTATTATAACATAGTTTATTCAAACTTAACAACTATAATATACACTTTGTACAGAGCAAACGCATAAAAAATCCATCTGAAAGTGTTTAACTTTTTAGATGGATTTTTTACAATTTAATTTTTTCAAAAATTAGTTCTTCTATATATTCTA
>URYE01000133.1 GCA_900551945.1 uncultured Eubacterium sp.
GAGATTAGCTTAAGGCTGCTGATATCAGGACTTGCTACAAGTGAATAATTAGTATGGTAAATTACAAAACCTGGCTTTGCTCCAGCTGGCTTTTTTACAAACTTGCGTTCAATGTAGTCAACTTCAGCCTTTGGTGCAGTCTTTGCCTTGGAATAGTAAACAGCAAGACTTCCAGCCTCTTCATAGGTGCGGTCTGGCACTTCTCTGCCATTTGTCTGAATAATGACGTGAGATCCTGGTGTTTTTTTTGCATGCATCCAGATATCATTTCCTTGTGCGAACTTAAAGGTCAGTTCTTCATTCTGGTAGTTGTTTTTTCCAACATAGATATCAAAGCCATCAGAAGAAACATAGTGAAATGGCTTACTTGTAATTTTAGTCTTTTTGCCATTTTTTGCTTTTCTGTGAATATAACCAGCTTCAATAAGTTCTTCCTTTAACTCAACAAGGTCTTCTTCAGCAGTTGCGATATCAAGTGCAGTTGCAACTGACTCAAGGTGCTTTATATCAGCAGAAGTTTCTTCAATTAACTTGCTGTCGGCTTCAAAAGTTCTCTTTAATTTATTATATCTGTTAAAATACTTAACTGAGTTTTCAGAAGGTGTGAGTGTAGGGTCAAGTGGAATTTCTATTTCTTCGTTAGTATAGTAATTAAGTGCTTTGAAGGAACGTGCACCTTCTTCAATGTTATATCCATAGGTATTAATTAATTCCCCATATATGCGATATTTGTCACGTTTTTCAGTATCTTTTAACTGTCTTTCTTGAATATCGAGTTTCTTATATGAACGTTCAAGGGCAGTAGCTACAATTCTTCTAAGGTCAGAGGACTTTTGACGAATACGAGTTACCATATCTTTTTGTGCGTAATATTCAAGAAGTAATTCACTTATAGAGTCAAATTCTTCACAGTTGTCATACATTGTCATTTTTATTGATGAAAATTCTTTTGGGACATCATTTTCATAAAAAATGTTTGGGGTGAAATTTTCATTTTTTATATCGTCCATTACATTTGAAAAAATATTATAAATATGTAGCTGTTCATTTTCATTAAGACAATTAGCAGGAGTATTGCTTGAAATAGAGGCTTGATAACATATTTCTTCTGCAACAATTGAGCTAATACCTGTATAGCTTGTGAAAATAGCTTTGCTTAATAATGTAGGCTTTGAAAATACATTTTGCGCAAAGGTTTCATAAGAACATTCAAGCGGGTTAAGTTTATTGACTGTGTTAGGGATAAAGTAAGGGCGGTTAGGAAGGACTTCTCTTACTGAACTTACTTGTGCTGATACATGCTTAATGCTATCTAATATTACATTGTTGTCATCACAAAATATTATGTTGCTATATTTTCCCATAAATTCAGCGATAAGATGTTTGCGGCATAAATCACCCATTTCATTGAGATGTTCTATTTCAAAATCAATAATTCGTTCAAGTCCGGGTTGTGTTATAGAAATAATTCTACCGTTGTTAAGGTGCTTTCTTAAAAGCATACAAAAATTAGGTGCAGTAAGTGGGCTTGGTTTGTTATCTTTAGTAAGGTAAATTAGTGGTAGTGAAGCATTTGCCGAAATAGCAAGCCTATATTGACCGTTAGGTGTCTTTATTGTTAAAAGTAATTCATCATTTTCAGGTTGAGCAATCTTGTATACTCTACCGCCAGTTATAGTTTTATTGAGTTCTGATTTTATATTTGAAATAACAATTCCGTCTAAAGCCATTGTATTGTGTCCTCGTCTTTCTTTTTAAAATATATGGTAATAGTTTAGCATAAAAATGACAAGTTGTCTTGTAATTTGGTACGAAAATTGTTAAACTATTAAATTGTAAAGTTATTTTTATTTCGTAGTTAGTTTAGAGTTGTTGAGTAACGTTAAAGTTAATTATTATTGAAATAAAGTGGCTTGTATTTACAGACAAGATATTTAGAAACGAGGAAATTTTATGATTAAAAGTATGACAGGGTTTGGCCGTAGTGAAATTAGTGAAGGACAAAGAAAGATTTCTGTTGAAATGAAATCTGTAAATCATAGATATCTTGAAGCAGGAATTAAAATGCCAAAGAAGCTTAATGTATTTGAAGCAAGAATAAGAGATGTATTAAAGCAATATGCAAATAGAGGTAAGATTGATATATTTATATCATATGAAGACCTTACAGAAAATAAAGTGCTTTTAAAGTATAATGAGGATATTGCAGTTGAATATATGCAGATATTTGATAAAATGGCAGAAAAGTTCGATATTTCTAAAGATATTACGGTTGCAGGGCTTTCAAGATATCCAGAAGTCATTACTATGGAAGATATGCCAATAGACGAGGATGAGTTATGGCATTTTATTGAAAAAGCAGTAAGGCAGGCTTGTGAACAATTTGTCAATACTAGAATTATTGAAGGTGAGAACCTTAAAAAAGATTTACTTTCAAAGTTAGATAATATGTCAGAAATAGTTGCATTTATTGAAAAAAGAAGTCCAGAGATTATGAAGGAATATAGAAGTAAGTTAGAAAATAAAGTTGCGGAGCTTCTTAAAGATACAACAATAGATGAAAAT
>URYE01000134.1 GCA_900551945.1 uncultured Eubacterium sp.
TATAATGAAAAATCATTAAATTATTATAAACAGTAATGATTTTTCATTATATTTTATATGCTGGTTATAACACACTTAAACCGCAGATTATTCAAGCAATAAGTAAGTAAAATGCTTTTAGATAATTGCCACTATATAATATCAGTTAAATTGCTTTTTGTAAAGTTATATGATATTATTCATTTTACAATATCATTTTGGAGGTATCAACTTTTGAGAAATTTTTCACACACAATTAAACGATTGGCAAAACAAACTTCTGCTGTTGTTACTGCATTAATTTGTATAGTTACAACGATAAGTCCTATTAGTGTTATGGCAGCAGACTCCGCTACTACATATAAGTTTTCTGACATAAGCCTGCAAGTGTCTGTTCCCGATGACCTTGTTGGTTTTACAAGAAATGTAACCTCAAACAACGCATATCTTGATAAGGTCGGAACTGATGATGTTGAAGAACTTCGTTCACTTATGATAACAAATAACATTTATCTTGAAGCTATTCCCAAGACTAATGATATTAATTATGAGATACTTATAAATGGAAAAAATGCTGATACTTCAGTAAAGAACTTTAACGAAGCTGATGAAGATACTCTTAATACACAATTCACGCAATATGTAGAAGCTTGTGACAATATTGAAAATTCAAGTGTTACTGAAAATGTAACTTCTTCAAGCATTTACAAAAATCATACAACATCATATTTTGTTGTAGATGTAAAGTCAGTATCTAACAACAAAGTAACAACTTATATAAAGAAGTATTACACAGTTATGATGGGAAAATCAATCACTTATACTTTGCAAAGCAATGAAAATGAAATATCAGACGAAGCTGCACAAAAGCTTTTATCAATAGTAGATTCCGCAGAGTATAAAGAAATTGCCAAGTCCATCACAGACAGTCAATTCTTTACAGAAATAATGTCAAGTGTAATTACAGTTCTTATTCCTATTGCTATATTAGGTGTAATAGTATTCTTTATGAGTAAGAGTACTAAAAAGACGAAAAAACAAATAGAAGCCGACGAAGAAAGATACAGAGCGCAGTATGCTAGAGAAGCTGAAGAGAAGGCGGAGAAAGAAGTACAAGAAAAGGCTCAAAAAGAAAATAATTAATAAAAGCTACTATACTTTACAAGTAAATTGTTATTTAAAATAGGGTTGTCGCAGCAAACAAATTCATATAAAATATAGATAGTTAAGCTCATATTTATATTTTGTATAGATTTTGTTAAAGCGACAACCTATTTTTTATAATATATCATAAATTAGTCATCATAATGACCCCTGCATGATAAAATTTCTAATACACCATTATTGATACGATATACAAATCTATTTGTATATCCTATCAATACGTCTACTCCAAAAACCACTTAATTCTCCTTTTAAAGGTTCAGGTTTACCAATACCATTAAAGTTATTTCTTTCAATGTCTTTTAATCATCGTCTTCGACCTCAATTGGTTCATGTGCAACACCTTTATCATTATTAAGAGCTGCAACTCCACGACGTAAATGTGTCATATTACTTTTTACTTGCTTTTTGTGGCACATTAGCCTTCAATGTTGTCACTTTTTCGGCTGTTGGAAGAATTTGCTTTATACATACCTTATTATGTTTATCAATTTTTTTATTATTTTTCTGTTTAGTAATCTGATTATTTTGATACCACAAAAATCCTTCTTCTAACACTTCATCTTCCATTTGGTCTTTCTGTCTAGGATACGATATCATAATATCTTCTGGAACAGCATTATAATTACAAATATTTAAAAATTCTGCTTTTGCACTCTCACAAAAACCAACATTATCATAACTAACTTCTTTATATTCATCAGCAATATCTATTTCTTTATATTCTATATCATCACCATTTATGTTTAATACTCTTTCAAATACGTTATTAACATTGCATTTCACACTTCCAAGTCCTAGAGGTTTACCTGTTCCTAATTTATAACAAATATCCATATTTCCTTTACTATCTACATTGCCACCATTTATAATCCATATTAACTCTTTAAGTTGCCTTTTAGAGATATCTTCAAAATAAATCTTACCGTTAAATGTAATATCTGATTTTACAGGGCGTATTGTTTTATTTAATTTAGTTACTTCTACTTGTTCAGGAAACGAACATTTTTTATGATGCCAATAATATTTTCTTCCTCTTAATTTTCCTTGTTCTATTTTTACATTTGTTAAATCATTTTTATCAATATAATAATCATAAGTCCAAAAATTAGCATTGTTAGGTCTTTGAAGATAAAATGCTACATTATTAAGTTGTGGATTGGCCAACGTTTGTATTGTAAGAGTATCTTTATAATAAAAATCTTTGAGTGCTTTATTTTTATCAACTGGATATAAGTCTGCAAAACGAAGCTTTGAAGCTATAGAACTTGTGTGTTTTTCTCCTATTCTACCAAATAAAGCACAAGCAGGACAAACTTCACTATCGTCTTTACAAGGTGCAAATTCACCAGCAAGTTTTCCAATAGTATTTTTATAAACTTCCTTTGATATAG
>URYE01000135.1 GCA_900551945.1 uncultured Eubacterium sp.
TGAACAAAAAAGCTGTGCTAGTATGGTATCCGTTAAAAAGAGGTGCGTCATTAGGCGTATGTACTGCTAGTGGAAAAGTAAATAACATACTTTGTATAGCAGGAACATTTATATGTGTAGGATATTTTTATTTTTATTTAATAAAAAAATAGTGGTAAAATTAATTTAATTATGTGATAATATTATTAATAATGTCAAATTATTACACTGATTACTAATACGTAATAATGACATAAAGGTAAGTCCCCTACTTGTTATTGGTGTGGGGACTTACTTGATATAATTAAACATATAATATTGAAGTTTTGGAGAGAATTTATGAAAATAATGTTTGCGTCACTCGGCTGTGACAAAAATTTAGTTGATACAGAAAATATGCTTGGTATCTTAAAAGATAAAGGCTTTGAATTTACTGATGATGAAATGCAGGCTGATGTTATTGCTGTTAATACTTGTTGTTTTATTAATGATGCTAAACAAGAAAGTATTAATACAATTCTTGAAATGGCAGAACATAAAAAAGATGCAGTATGTAAGGCACTTATTGTAACAGGTTGTCTTGCTCATCGTTATAAAGATGAGATTATTGAAGAAATACCAGAAGTAGATGCACTTATAGGTACATCTTCATACGATAAGATTGCGGAAGTAGTATTATCAGTTCTTGAAGGTAAAGGAATTAACTTCGTTGAAAGCGCAGACCGACTTCCGGTTGTAAATAACCATAGAGTTATGACTACTGGTGGTTATTATGAATATTTAAAGATTGCTGAAGGCTGTGATAAGCACTGTACTTATTGCATTATTCCTAAGGTAAGAGGCAATTTTAGAAGTTTTACTATGGAGTATCTTTTAGAACAGGCAGAATATCTTGTTAAAAATGGTACTAAGGAGCTTATTCTTGTTGCTCAAGAAACAACATTATATGGAATTGATATTTATGGGAAGAAAGCTTTGCCAGAATTATTAAGAAAGCTTTGTAAAATTGACGGGCTTGAATGGATACGAATTTTATATTGTTATCCAGAAGAAATCACAGATGAATTAATACAAGTTATTAAAGAAGAACCTAAGATTTGTAAATATCTTGATATGCCAATTCAACATTCAAGTGACAATATTTTAAAGAGAATGGGAAGACGTACAAGCAGACAAGAACTTGTTGATATTATAACAAAGTTAAGAGAAAATATTCCTGATATTGCACTTCGTACAACACTTATAACTGGTTTCCCTGGCGAAACAGAAGAAGATGTTGAGGATTTATTAGATTTCGTTGACACAATGGAATTTGACAGATTGGGAGTGTTTACTTATTCTCCAGAAGAAGGAACACCTGCTGCCACTATGTCAGAGCAGATTGAAGAAGAAGTGAAAGAAAATAGACGAGATAGAATAATGGAATTACAACAGGAAATTTCACTTGATAAATCAGCAGCAATGGTTGGAAAGACTGTTCAAGTTATGATTGAAGGTAAGATTGCTGATGATGATGCGTATGTTGGAAGGTCATATAAAGACGCACCTAATGTTGATGGTTATGTATTTGTTAATACTAATGCACAGCTTATGTCTGGTCAGATAGTTAGTGTAAATATTACTGGTGCGATGGAATATGATTTAATAGGAGAGCTTGCCTAAAATATTACTTATTATTAACACTATTAAAAGCTTATGCACCTGTAATGATTAGTGCGGAAATGAGGAAATTATGAATTTACCAAACAAACTAACAATATTAAGAACAATTATGATACCATTTTATCTAGTATTTCTTTATCTTGATATAGGATCGGTATCAAAAATTGTTGCGGCAGTAATATTTATAGCAGCAAGTCTTACTGATATGCTTGATGGAAAAATAGCACGAAAATATGGTCTAGTAACTAATTTTGGTAAGTTTATGGACCCTCTTGCTGATAAGTTGCTTGTTTGCTCTGCATTAATAGCATTAGTAGACCTTGATAGAATTGATGCTTGGATAGTTATAATTATAATTGCAAGAGAATTTATTATAAGTGGTTTTAGACTTGTAGCATCAGACAATGGTGTTGTAATAGCTGCAAGCTATTGGGGAAAGTTTAAGACAACATTTCAGATGATTATGATTATTGTTCTTACACTTAACCTTAATGTATATTATATTGAAATTATAAGCACTGTACTTATATATATTTCACTCGCACTTACAGTAATTTCGCTTATTGATTATATTGCTAAGAATTATAAAGTATTTATAGATAACGCTAATTAATTAAAACATCACAAAGAAAGTTCTTATTTTTATTATAAATACTTAATTGTTTTAGAAAAAGTGTATGATTTTAACTAAAGAAATGGCTGTCACATTAGTGAAAATTTATTTTTATTAGTGTGGCAGCCATTTCATATATTCTAAAATATTATTATTATATGTAATTGCGAAATGAATTGACCGTAATTTATGTATTTTGCATAGAAATAAGCCCCA
>URYE01000136.1 GCA_900551945.1 uncultured Eubacterium sp.
TTTTGTTGCAGCATTTGCAGCGATTGCAGGATATGGAGTTTATGCAAATCAGAAAACAGATGTTATGTCTGATTTGGCATTGGCTAATATAGAAGCATTAGCAGATGGTGGTGAAGGTTCTGGTGATTGTTATGGTTGTGCTATATATGCAATTGGTATCTGTAAAGATTGGGGATGGGGTGGATGTAAAGGACAATCGCTTATACACTATGTTTAATTAATAAATATAAATCAAGAAATAGTATGAAAAAAATATTAATATTGTTTGTTGTTCTGTTTTCTTTAATCAGTGTAGAAAGATTGCATACTGTAGAAGATACTGAGCAGATATGTGAGTTGCTGTTAAAGAATGTAGATGCTATGGCGTCTGGTGCAGAGATTATAATAGGTCCATTTTGTATTCAAACAGATCGTACATGTTTTGTAGATTATGATGGCTTTTTTGTAAGAGGGTATCGTCAGTATTTCTAGTAATTCATTTTATTGGATAAATACAGAAAGTAATTCAGGAGAACTCTTCTTTGTTATTCAAAATAAAAGACAACGAAGAAGAGAATTCTCTTGATTATATGTTAATATACTAATATTTTTTTATTCTTTATTATGAAATATTTATTGGTTCTAATTTTAGTAGTTTCATTTTCATCATGTACAAATTATGATGAAAAAATGAGAAAATTTGATGCTTCATTTACAAAGATGCGTAAAATTACTTCTGCGAATGTCTTAAATCATGAATTAATTTTAGGGAGACCATATATTATTCATTATGCTGATTCATCGGTTGTTATCTATGATGATATAAATGATAGTATATTTACATTAATAGATTTAAGAGATAATAATTCTGTATATCATTTTGGAAAAAGAGGGGAAGGTAATAATGAATTCCTTCAGGTTTTTTCTTTGTGCTCTTTGTATGGAGATTCGTTAATTGGGGTATATGATGTTTATAAGCGGAACCTAGTGGAAATGAATCTACGGCAAATTAAACAAGGAAACATTCAATTTCCAGTGTTGATGCAGGATAGTCTGATGAGCTTAAATATATGCCCAACTCAATATGATACATATTTAGGATTAGGGTTTTATGAAAATAATATGTTTAGTCTTACTGGTAAGCATATTGGAAGTAGGTATTACTACGAGTATCCTTATCGTGATAAACAAGAAAAAGAAGTTAAAAATCGTTTAAGAGGAATGGCTTATCAAGGAACGTTATCTTCTAATAAATCATTGAATCGATTTGTCTTTGCTATAGGGTCAGCACCTATATTTTCATTGTATTCTGTAAATAAAGATAATATAGATAAATCATTTGAATTTGTAGGAGGATACCCTGAATATAAAACAGAAGATACAGGTACAACTAGGTCGGCCCCAATGAGTGTAGCTAATAAAATGGCTTTTATTAAAGCTTATGCTACAGAGAAGTATGTTTATCTACTGTATTCAGGAAATAGTTATAAGGAAGTTGGTGTAAAGGCTTTTAATGGAAAAATTATTTATCAGCTAGCTTGGGATGCCACTCCTATATGTAAGTTTGTCTTAGATTTTCCAATTATGAATTTTTGTGTATCAGATTCAGATGATACAATATATGCTTTAATGGATAAAGAGGAAGTAGAATTGGTTAAATATTCGTTGAATTTGTAGTTATGAATCGTATTTTATATATTTCTCTGTCAGTTATACTATTTATTTCTTGTGGAAATAAGGATCGAGAAATACTCGTAAAGTTAATGCAAGAGTGGAAAGGACGTGAAATATTGTATCCTAATGATATGCATTTTTTTATGCAAGGTCGAGATACTTTGAATGCAGATTCCATATGTATGTATAAGATAATAACCTATATAGATTCGATAGGTTGTATGAGTTGTAAATTGGGTTTATCACAATGGCAAGATTTTGCAGTAAATGTTGATTCTATATTTCCGAATACTGTGCATTTTCAGTTTGTTTTTCAGCCATATAAGCTTAATGAAATACGGCTTTTGTTAAAGAGAGAACGGTTTAATCATTCGGTATATATAGATAAAAATAATAAGTTTAATAAATTGAATAAATTTCCTTCTAATATGAATTTTCAAACTTTTTTGTTAGATAGAAATAATAGGGTTATTGCTATTGGTAATCCAATTTATAATCCTAAAGTGAAAGAACTCTATCTGAAGATTATTAAAGGTGAGAAGATAGAACGAAGAGATGAAAGTAAAGTGATAAAAACAGAAGTGGATGCCAGCAATATATCTGTTTCGCTGGGTCGTTTTGATTGGCAGGAGGAACAAAAAGCAACTTTTATATTGAAGAATGTGGGTGACAAACCATTGGTTATACAAGATGTTGCCACTTCTTGTGGTTGTACTACCGTAGCTTATTCAAAGGAACCGGCATTACCGGGTA
>URYE01000137.1 GCA_900551945.1 uncultured Eubacterium sp.
TTCATATCATTTTCCTCCTAATAACATAATTACATCTCACATTCATATCTTGTTATTAATTATACACTATTTTACTACATACACCAACACAAAATAGCAAGTCAAATTCCCAATACTTGATAAAATAAATATGACATAAAATGTCGCTTATCCATTGTCAGACGGATAGGCGACATTTTTGTGTTTATATGAAACTTTTTATTATTTTTATAAGGAGGGCTTACTATACCAAAAACAAAATTTCAGGAATTCATTTTTACCCTTATCACTTCCGGCTGTTAAAACTACATAACCTCCAGACTATTGTCACCATTTTCCAAACCTAGTATTCCCTTTATTGAATTCTCAACCATATCGGACACCGCCTGCTCTGTATAGAATGCCATATGAGGTGAGAGTATTACATTAGGAAAGCTCTTTAAAACTGCCATATTGTCATTATCAAGCTTTTCAGTTTCCTTATTAAGATAGTATAAGCCTGCCTCTCCCTCAAAAGTATCAAGTGCGGCAAATCCTACCTTTCCACTCTTTAATGCAGCTATAAGTGCCTGTGTATCCACTATAAGGCCTCTGGCTGTATTGACTATTATTACTCCATCCTTCATTTTCTTAAATGCTGCCTCATCAATAAGATGTGTATTTTCAGCATTTCCAGGAACGTGTAATGTTATAATATCTGAATTCGTAAGAAGTTCATCAAAGCTTACATACTCTGCATACTTTTTCACTTCTTCATCCTCATAACATGAATATGCTAATATACGGCATCCAAAGCCAGATAAATGCTTAACCACCGTCTTACCTATATTCCCCGTTCCTATTATTCCAACTGTTGATGTTGATAATTCTTTTCCGACTTTTCCTTTTAATGAGTAGTCCTGACAATCCGCTTTTTTCATTATCCAAGGCATATTGCGGCAGGCCATAAGCATAAGCATAATCGCATAATTCGCAACACTATTTGGTGAATACACTACGTGGGCTGCTCTCATACCTATTGAATGTGCATACTTAATATCAATATGCTCATAACCTATACTTCTTGTTGATATGTACTTAACTCCCTTCTTGTGAAATGCATCAAGTATTTCTGGGTACATGGGATTGGTTATTATTGATATTGCATCATAGCCTTCAGCCAGTTCTACATTATCCATTGAAGGATAATCTGATGTAAAACCATACTCAAATGAATACTGCTCTGCGAATTTCTCAACATATTTCTTCTCATCATATTCCCTAAGGGCATAAAAAAATATTTTCATAATAATCCTCCATTCTTGCGTGTGAAAAATCTTATTTTTCACACTAGTCTCCATTTCTGCGTGTTTTTACGCATATCGAGTCTGTGTCAGGTGTGCGCATATTTTTGTTGTAAGTAAGTATAGCACCCGTCATTATGAAATACACTATATTGAAGATAAAAAACATTAAAAAGCTAATAAATAAAGCAAAGCTAAAACTGCATTTACGCTCTTTACTTATCAATATAAACGTGTTATAATGCTTCAAATTTGAACTATTCATTTTTGTAATTTATATTTTACTACAAGGAGGCTGATTCTCTTATGAACTCAGGTATTGAATTCGCACAAAAAATCAATCTTGCATATAATTCCGTATGCAAACCGCTTTTACATAAGTTTAATATTCCACAGACAGCTTTCGATATTCTTATGTTTCTTGCAAATAATCCGGAATATACCACTGCAAGAGATATTGTGGAGATAAGAAAAATCAAAGCCAATCTTGTTTCTGTCAATGTTGACAGACTTGTGTGCGATGGTTATATCATACGAAAAGAAATCAAAGGTGACCGAAGAAAAACACAGCTTATATGCACATCTGCGACAGAGGAAATAATTAAAGAAGGTCAGGCTTTACAGAAAGATTTTCTTGAACATCTTTTTGATAATATGGACACTACCACTAAAGAGGCTTTTTTTACGGGTATGAAACAGATAGAAGATAATCTTGATAAGATACTTAAAAGGAGGTAAATACCTTATGTCATCATTATTTTTAACTATTATTGTAACTTTTTTTGCAGGTATGGGTGC
>URYE01000138.1 GCA_900551945.1 uncultured Eubacterium sp.
GTTTCAATACATCTCATGTTGTTGTTTAACCAACGATTTTAAGCCATTTTTAAAAGATGGTTTTCTTTGTATGCCCCTATTCTACACTATTCTAAAAAAAATTACCAGCGATTTTTGAAAAATTAATAATTATTGTTAAAAAAGGTATAAATAGTGATATTTACTAGCTTTGCAGAAACTCTAGTAAATTTTTGCTGGTAAAATTTAATAAACTATCTAAAATATCTAGCTTATATATTAAGAAGCTATTTATATAAATAAAAATATTTTTACTATTCTTGACATATCCACCCCATTTCAGTACAATCTTAAGTTGAGTAATTAGGCAAAAACACTGTATTAAATAGTAAAATAACATTTGCAATACAGATAAAATAATACAATTAGAATGGAGATCATAATGGATAACAATAAAGATATTAAAGAACTAATACCCGAAAATTCGCTTGAAAGACAGTTATATTATATAGAAAAGTGTAAAGAGCATGTAAAGAAAATAAGTGATGAAATAGGTCGTCCATTGACTTGCTGTGTAAATACTTTCGGTTGTCAGATGAATGCGCGCGACTCAGAGAAACTTTTAGGTATTCTTATGGAAATAGGCTATCAACCTATTGAGTCAGAAGACGCAGATTTCGTATTATACAACACTTGTACAGTAAGAGAAAATGCTAATTTAAGAGTTTATGGAAGATTAGGTCACTTAAACGGAATTAAGAAAAAGCACCCACACATGATTATTGCATTATGTGGTTGTATGATGCAAGAGCCAGAAGTTGTTGAAAAGATTAAGACTTCATATAAGTTTGTAGATTTAGTATTTGGAACATTTAACGTGTTTAAGCTTGCAGAGCTTCTTGACAGCAGATGGAATTCACAAGGACAGATTATTGATATCTGGGAAGAAACAAAGGATATTATCGAAGAACTTCCAACAGAAAGAAAGTACTCCTTTAAGTCAGGCGTAAATATTATGTACGGTTGCAACAACTTCTGTACATATTGTATTGTGCCTTATGTAAGAGGTAGAGAAAAGAGCAGAGAACCACAAGAAATCATTTGTGAAATCGAAAGACTTGTAAAAGATGGTGTAAAAGAAGTTATGCTTCTTGGTCAAAATGTAAATTCTTATGGCAAGACATTAGAAGAAAAAGTAACATTTGCGCAGCTTTTACAGAGGGTAGAAAAGATTGATGGACTTGAAAGAATAAGATTTATGACACCACACCCAAAAGATTTATCTGATGAACTTATTGACGTTATGAGTAAGTCTGAAAAGATATGTAATCATGTACATTTACCATTGCAATCTGGAAGTAGTAGTCTTTTAAAGAAAATGAACCGTAACTATACAAAAGAACAGTATCTTGCACTTGTAGATAGAATTAGAGCAAAAATGCCAGATGTATCACTTACAACAGATATAATTGTAGGATTTCCGGGAGAAACAGAACAAGACTTTGAAGATACACTTGACGTAGTAAGAAAAGCAAAGTATGACAGTGCATATACATTTATCTATTCAAAAAGAACAGGAACACCAGCGGCAAAAATGGAAGACCAGATTGACGAAGCAGTTGTAAAGGAAAGATTTAATAGACTTCTTGAAACTGTAAATGAAGTGTCACACTCTATAAGTGCAAGATACACAGGAACAGTTCAAAAGGCATTAGTAGAAGCAGTAAATGACCATGATGAAAGTCTAGTTACTGGCAGACTTACAAACAATATGCTTGTGCATTTTGCAGGTGACAAGGAGCTTATTGGTCAGATAGTAGATGTAAGTCTTGACGAGTGTAAAGGCTTCTACTATATGGGAACGATGGTAACAGTATAGCCTATGCAACAGTCGATAAGGTTTTGCGCAAGCACAGACTTTGGTTCATTGTTTGCATAAATAAAATTATTGTTAATAAAAAACAAGTAAGCTCACAACTTTATAAAGTAATGGTGGGTTTACTTGGTGTTTGTTTGGTAAGAATTGTATATTAACGTGAGTTCGACAAAAACACCTATGCAGAAATAGTAGTACCTAACTGTATA
>URYE01000139.1 GCA_900551945.1 uncultured Eubacterium sp.
ACAATAGACTTTGACCTTAATGAAATGATATATGATGATGAATATGGTTGGGTTAAAGTAACTAATGGTTTTGTAGACCTTGAGTATAATGGAATAGCTAAAAATGAATATGGATATTGGAAGTTTACTAATGGTACAATAGACTTTGACCTTAATGAAATGATATATGATGATGAATATGGTTGGGTTATAGTAAATAATGGTTTAGTGGACCTTGAGTATAATGGAATAGCCCAAAATGAATATGGATATTGGAAGTTTACAGATGGAAAGTTAGACTTTGATTACAACGGTGAATATACATGGGAAAATGATACATACACAGTTGTTAATGGTTATGCTGTAAAGAAGTCAACACAAAAAGATAATTCTGATAATAAATCTGATAATGTAGATATAAAAACTAATCAACTTGAAAATATACAGTAATAAAGGAATAATAGTATGATAAAAAATATTATTTTCGATGTAGGCGAAGTTTTACTTGAGTACAGATGGAAAGATATGCTTATGGATTATGGCTGTAGTGAAGGTGAAGCAATAAGACTTGGAACATTGATATTTTCTGAAGAACTATGGCAACAGCTTGATATTCAAAATGAACCAACAGAAAGTATAATAAGAAAATACGAAGAAAAATATCCTAATGATGCTAAGGCAATTAGATGGTTTATAGAACATGGAGAATATATGCACGTTCCACGACAAGATGTGTGGGTAAAGCTTCATTTATTAAAGGAAAAAGGTTATAAGATATATCTGTTATCTAATTATTCAAAAGATTTATTTGAAAAGCATACAAAAGGAGCTGACTTTTTAAATAATATTGATGGAATGGTAGTATCATATCAGATACATAAGATTAAGCCAGATTTAGCAATATATAACTATCTTATTGAAAAGTATTCATTAAATACTGATGAATGTATATTTTTTGATGATAGACAGATAAATACACAAGCGGCTGAAAGCTTAGGAATTAAGTCGGTTACAATAACTTCAAAAGAGTTGCTTCTTAGTGAAATGGATAAACTATTAAATGTTTAATAATATAAAGTAAGCTATTTGATATTATTAAAATATTTGACAATATAATATATAAGTGTTACTATAAGTAACAGAGTGTTAGATGTAAAAGTCGCACAAAGGGGTACACCACCACGGGTGTAGCTTCCCTTTGTGCGACTTTTTTTATGCAATATTTTAAGCACTAAATTTAAAAAGAGAGGTTTTTATATGGCAAAAATTAATGGAAAAGATGTAATAGCAGAAGGGTTGACACTTAAGCAATATCTTATTGAAAATGGATATAACTTAAACATAATTGCTGTTGAAAGAAACGAAAAGATGGTATCAAAAGAAGACTATGACAATATATATATTATGTCAAATGATATTATAGAAGTAGTAAGTTTTGTGGGCGGCGGTTCATGTTAAAAACGCAAATACTTTTAAAATATAAAATAAATACCCCAAATACACGAAAGGAGAAGCTATTGCTATATAATTTGTATTGCAATAGCCATGTATAGTAATTATGAATAATAAAAAAGAGGTCATGTCGTTTTGGACATGACCTCTTTGCAGTTTGTGATGATGTAAATCAAATCACTTGGTAATCAATGTACCGGTCTTTCCTGCAAGTGCTTCCTTTACCTTATCGAGGGATGTGATGATTGCCTTGCGGTTTTCACCTGCAGCTACAAAGCTTACAGCTGAAGCAAGCTTAGGCAGCTTTGTTTCCTTTGCCATAGTCTGGCTGTCGATAAGCTCCATTGCCTCTGCAACAGATAAATGATCTGGAGAGAACTCCTGCGGTGTATCTGCATGAATGACAAAACGTTCAGTAGCAGATAAGAATAAAAGAACATCTGCGTCTAATTCGTGTGCCATCTTAGCAGCTGTGGCATCCTTCTCAATAACAGCACTGGCACCCTTTAAAACAGGACCCTGCTCTAATACAGCAATACCGCCGCCGCCGGCTGCGATTACGACCTGTCCAGCATCAGCAAGTGCACGAA